>PWME01000211.1 GCA_003559235.1 Mollicutes bacterium
GCTTCAAATGCGGCCAATGCATCCTGAACTGAACCGCTTGCTTGTAATGTCGCAATACCGCTTTGTACATATCTAGGATAGGCTTTTTTGCCCATTGACCCAACAATTAATGTATCCGCACCAAGTGACATAAGGAAGCGACGGCAGGCGATTTTTTTCGCGCCTTGGTCTGGTTCAACGCGATCTTGACGCACTAAGCCTTCATCATTAAAGATTGCACGAATAAACGCATCCGCTTCACCAAAACATTCCGCAATACGTCCTTCCTTAACCGCGACAACGACAACATGCTCTTGGCTCAACGAACGACAACGGCACGCAGGGTGATCGGCTTCTTCAATCTTGTAAGCCCCACCTTCAACACGAATCGCAGCCCCCTCAACGAGTGCTTGGGCAATCATTTTACGCCCTTCTTTGTAAAGCCTTTGCACGGTGGTCCTTGCGACCCCCATTAACGATGCGGCTTCTTCTTGGTTTAAGCTTTTATAGTCAATGAGTCGAATGCTTTCAAACATTTCCACTGACATCGTTTTAACTTCATTGGCGGGAACCCCTTTTACCCCAAAAAGATTGACATCGGGTTCACAACATACCCGAACGGTTTTTCTTGGTCTAGCCATATATTTTCCTCCTATTATTGACATATGTCCTTAATCATTCTACCATAATTTCATGATTCGTCAAGTATTGTTTCAATGAATGCCACAACCGCACTTAACGTTTGTGCTTGTTGTTCAGAATGGCTGATGGTCGCCTCTCCATCACCCCGTTGAAATCCATAGTGTCCAAATTGCGCGTGATTGCCACCTTCAATACTTATGTGTTCAGCATGCGATGGCAACCGTTCACGCGCTGCTTCATAGGCTGCTTGGTCTAATACATCATCGTTTGTGGCGGTAATGCTTAAAACCGGCATCGATAAATCTTTTAAATCTTGATTTGACCCTGGATAAGCGGCCAAAAAGATTAACCCATCCATCAAATCATCATCCACCACAAATCCTAAAGATGCCCCACCAAGGGAATGCCCTATGCCAATCCACGGCAAATCATCATCATAACTTTCTTTTAATGACGCAAATTCGCCTTGACCTAAAATTGCCAAGTTCAGTGGCATCTTCGGTACATAAACTGTAAAGCCTTCTTGCGCCAACAGATCCGCAAAGAGTAAATACGCTTCCGTTTCCACAAGCCCACCTTGATAAAAGACAATTTTCGCGCGCGGTATTTCTGCCTTAACCACAATATAGTTGCGGTGTTCTTCTACGTTTTCACTGTCTAACATGGCACGGGCGTCATCTGATGCACTGTTGGTTAAGATAGATAACGACACAATTACCACAATCATTAAGACAACCGTCACAAGAAATATTCTAAACGTCCAACGTTTTAACCGATTCATCACGTCACCATTTTTCTTATTTGTGGACATTATACCAAAAAGATTTTTATGCTGCACGCAATTGACATTATTAATTTGCTTGCATACACTAAAGATGCAGTCTTTATAAACAAAACTACCAAAGGGGGATTGTGATGCGCTTAGAATGGTTTGAAATGATTGTAAAGCGTACCTATAAACCATGGCTTATTACGTTACTCATAATGGCCTTATTTAAAGGCCTAATCTTTTCACTGTACAATACAACGTACGCTTCTAAACTCGACAATGCCATTGCCACGCTTCCGCGCGTGGTTGCTCAATCAATGGGATTCATCATTAACGATAATACCTTAGAAAGCTTTTTAATAACGTATTATTACAATGCATTATTTTTCATCGCCATGATTGTATTTTTCTTTATCGTTATGAAGGCATTGAACAAGGCACCCCTAACCATGCAACGCGGTGATTCACCGCACTTAGTCAATATCACAAAAACAAAAGCGCTAAGCATGATTGGCATAACGATAGATTTCATGATCGTGTTAACCCTTTTGGGACTCCTTATGGGATCGCAGATACATCCAAGTGCATTTAACACAAGTCTCTATTTAACAATAAATGTGAACGTCCTCATGGTATTAATCATCCTAGGGGCTTTATGTTTTGCATGCACTCAGATAAGCAAAACCATGACACTCGCCAATCTATCGTTCATAACACTTCTTGTATTATGGTTTGGGTTTGTACGGCTATTAGAAACCACCATCAATGCAAAATATTTTGCACAATTTCGCCTTTTTGATTTATCGCAAACCCTAACACCAACCCGCACAGCGTTCTTCTTCATCCTCTCGATAATGTTTTATGGCATCACGCTCATTAAAGCACGCCATGAAGCACCTAATACGTCTTAACGAAAAATTGACTTAGCAGGTAATCGTTGCTTGAAAACCGCGTCATCATACGTTATAATGCACTATGGAGACACTGTTAGGTGAGGCTCCTGTATGAATACACGCCGCTACCGAGAAACGTCGAAAGACGCCAACCGGTTAACATGCACTGCCGGATTAAGGTTTTGCATAACGTGGCTATCACGTCATACAGTGCCAAAACTCAACGACGGGTCACACCTTTTTTGGATGGCCCGTGGCCATCTTTTTTTGGAGGAGGCGGTTGAATGATTCGAATACGTGAAAAAGATCCAGGCATTAAGCGCGTATGTGCCACGGTTTTTTTCATACACCGCCTTGAAAGTTTAGGCCATACGCGCTAACTTCCATTACATACCATTTAATCCCAATAAAGGAGGAACCCCCATGGATAAAGAACATGTTGCGACACTGAAATCATTGCGTCGCTTAATTGATACAAACCAAAAAGAAGCATTAAAAGATAAGATCAATAGTTTAGAAAATTATTTGCTTGCCGATATGATTGAACTTTTAGAACCAGAAAAACAAGTCGTTGTATTTCGTTTAATGGATAAAGATACCGCGCTTGATGTATTCGAACATCTTGAGACAGAAATCCAACAAGATTTATTACAAAACTTTACCGATGAACGTGCCTTAGAGTTCTTCAAAGGCTTAGAACCCGATGATAGAGCCGCATTAATGGATGAACTGCCAGCGAAAGTCGCAAAAAAACTCTTGCTTTCACTATCGAAGAAAGAAAAAGATTTAACCACCCTCGTCATGGGGTATAACGCTGGTACAGCGGGTCATATCATGACCCCAAAGTATATTTCCTTTAAACAAGGCACCACTGTACAAGACGCTTTAGATAAAATTAGAATGGTTGCTGATGAAGTTGAAACCATCTATCACTTGTATGTGACAGACCGGACACGCAAGCTTGAAGGCATGATTATGCTTAAAGATTTAATAACCGCTGAACCGGGTGCATTAATTGAAACCGTTATGGTTGAAAACCCACTGCATGCGGTTCACGATGTTAAAGACGAAGTCGTTGCGAAAATGTTGCAAGACTCTGACTTGCTCGCCATCCCGATTGTTGATAAAGAACACCGTTTACTCGGTGTCGTCACCGTAGATGATGCGTTTGATGTATTGGAAGAAGACGCCATCGACCGTGAATTTACAACCGCTGGTTTTATCGACTTTGCCGGAAAAGAAATTGACCGTTCACGCGTTTTAACAACCGGAAAGTTATGGGAAATATGGCGTGTTCGCGTTCCCTTCCTCATTATCACGTTGATTGGTGGTATGTTAGCGGGTGGGGTCATTAGTGGTTTTGAAGAAACCCTTGGTACATTCACCGTGCTCGCTTTCTTCATCCCAGTTGTCATGGACTTGGGCGGGAATGTCGGTACCCAATCATCAACCATTTTCACCCGCGCAGTCGCACTGGGCCACATCGATTTTAAACGGTTTATTAAACAATGGTTAAAAGAAGTAACCGTAGGCGTCACGATGGGGCTAATGCTTGGTGTTGCTGGGGCGTTGATTGCTTTCATATGGCAAGGCGATATTCAGCTTTCGATTGTCATATTCACGGCTTTGCTATTTACGATTACCATCGCCACAGCACTTGGTTTCATTGTCCCCTATCTCATGTTAAAAATCGGGGCGGATCAAGCGGCCGCAAGTGCGCCTTTCATCACGACTGTAAAAGACATTACCGGACTCTTTATTTTCTTCTTCTTAGCCTCAATCTTAATGCTTTAAAAAACAAAACGACCATCGCTGGTCGTTTTTTATTGGTGCTTCGCTATCCAAATCTTTAAGGTATCAACGGTTTCATGGGTTAACTGATGGCCACCATCAGACCATTGCAAAAACAATGAGGCATTGGCACCTTCAAACCGTTCTTTTAACATCACCGTCTCTTGCTTTGGGGCGATGGTATCATTAATGCCAGCCGCTATAAACACATTTACCCCTACTAAGTTTTGACACGCTTTATCCTTATAAGGCGTCATCGGATGCAAAAGCACGGCATGCTGAAGTATATTACCATAATCATTTAGCAAGGCCGCAATAATATTCGCACCATTAGAGTAGCCTATCGCAATGGCTTTTTCTAAGGAAAAGTCATAACGCTTTGCTTTTTCAATAAGCCACTCTTTTAAGTTTTTCGCCCGCATAGCAACATCATCTTCATCAAAAACCCCAGGGGCAATCCGTTTAAAAAACCGGTTCATACCCCCTTCATTCACATCGCCACGCAATGATAAAATTGGTGCGTTTGGTAACACGGTTTTTGCGATGGGGATGAGATCGTATTCATTACCACCTGTCCCATGCAATAAAATCAACGTTGGGTAATTGTTGTTTCCTGATTCATACACATACTCCATGAAACATCACTCCGGTCTTTTTAAAGTAATCCGTTTACCTAACAACGCATAATCATTGCCAGACAAACGGCCAACAGGGTTTAATTTCATCACATTAACGCGCCCATCAACCATAATCGATTGATCGACATAAATACGTTGAATCCTACCAATAATCATCGTGGTATCGTCAAAAGCCACCGTGCGCTCAAGCGCACATTCAAACCGCGCTTTGCTTTCTTTTATACCAGGCACACGGGTAGTGTCGCTGTCTACTAATGTGAACGCGGTTTGCGCCAGTTCGCTTTCATGACGCTTTAAAGGTGCCGCAGTTTTATTCATGTCTTCCATCATCGCTTCATCGACCACATTAACCACGAACGCACCATGGTCTAAGATGTTTTTTGCGGTATCTTTTAAAGACTGCAATCGATGGCCTAAGGCAATTGAAAGCCGCGGTGGTTCAGCACTTACGGCATTAAAATAGCTAAATGGTGCCACATTAATAACCGCATTCGGACCAAGACTACTCACCAAAGCAATGGGCCTAGGCACAACAAGCGATGTCATAAGATTATATACATCGCGCTTGCGCATTTTTTCTGGGTCATAGTGATTCATGGTTTAACCTCGCGCACGCGAATCGCTGGCAACTGTTTTTCTAAATGCGACCGCAGGTGTTCGTGCTGTTTAGGCAGTTTTAATGCACACCCGAGTTCATCAATCGACTCATCAACCGTGAAGCCTGGTTCATCGGTCGCAATCTCAAACAATACGCCACCCGACTCACGAAAGTAAATTGAATAAAAATAATCCCTGTCAATAAACGGGGTTACTCTAAACCCGTGATTGCGTGCAGCGCTGCGGAACCCTTCATGCGCGTCACTATGTTCTGCACGAAAGGCAATATGATGGACCGTGCCAACACCCATTGCCCCAAACGATGGCGCTTTACTTACATCGATGGTGCTGCCTAAAGGACCAGCACTTTTAAACCGTTTTGTGCCGTTATTACTCGATGCATATTCATAGCCTAATAAATCGGTTAAGACGATACTTGTCGCATCGGGGTGCGCTGAATAAAGTTCTGCACCGATAAAGCCCCTTATGGCTTCACGCGATGAAACCCCATTAAACGCATACGTATTGATTGGCATATTATCGCGTTCAATAAGCGCAAGTTTTAACCCGTGTGGATCAGTAAAAAACAGCGCCGTTTCATCAAACCATGTTTTGCGAGTTACCTTTACCCCAAAAGCATGCAAACGCTTTTCCCAAAAATCTGACGTATTGGGCGCAATCGCATAATAGGTTATCCCAACTTGACCGTTGCCGATAACGCCTTTTTGAGCGCCCGGCCACGGGAAAAAAGTAATCGCAGTACCAGGATCACCCTCTGCATTACCAAAATATAAGTGATACGTTGTAGGATCATCAAAGTTTACCGTTTTTTTCAAAAACTTAAGCCCAAGAACACCCGCATAAAAATCCATATTTTCTTGTGGGTCATCCACAATCGCGGTTATATGGTGAACTCCTTGTGTGATTGGCATGATTATTCCTCCATCTCTTTACATCTATAGTATAGCAACAGATTACCTTACATAAAAACAAGATGCACACAAAGAAAAAAGCGGCGAACCGCTTTTAAACTTCAGCCAACCTTAAATCCCCAGCCCCAATCCAGCCACGCTTTCTAAATATGCCATCAAGCACCCAAACAAATGCAATCGGCAACACAAAATGAAGCAGTCCGATCCGCCATAAAACATCAAAGGTATTGCCCATCGCATCAAGCGTCGCAATTTGCCCTATCAATGCGCTCGTACCCATACCCGCGCCTGAATAGTGCGTTTCTAGGGTAAATAGTACGGTAGATAATGGGCCTAATACCAATGAAGCAATGATGGGGGGCAACCAAATAATAGGCTTCTTTAAGACATTTTTAAATTGAATCATTGACGTGCCAAACCCAATCGATAACACCGTTCCAATCGAATTATCTTTGCGCGACATGACCGCAAAGCCAAGCATCTGCACAGCACCCCCAACAACCGCTGCACCCCCTGCAATACCAGAAAGTTGTATTGAAACCGCAATCGCAGCACTAGAAATAGGCGAGGTAAGCGCAATGCCCATCGTGACCGCAATAACCGCACCCATCAATAACGGGCGGTACGCGGTTGCGCTTTGAATGCCGTCTTCAATCCATGTCATCACTTCCTCAACCGGTGGCGCAATAAGCAACGTAACTATGAGGGCTATAAACCCACTCACAAGTGGTATAAGGACAATATCAAGCGGCGTCTTTTTCACAAAGACTAACCGCAGCACACTGACTGCCGCAACACTCGTTATATACGCCACAACCGGATCATTGCCCGCTAAAGCCGTCGCAATACCACCAGCCATCGCCCCCGCAATTAGCGGTAAACCAGTTAGTTTTACACTCCATGCAACCCCAAGGCCAATCCCAACACCCATTAACCCAATGAGTGCGTTTGATAAGTCTTGAATGGCATCAATGCCACTCAGTGTGGCAATTTGTCCAATAATGACCCCAATAATTAATGTTGAAAACAGCCCAAGGGCCATGCCGTTTAACGTAACCACAAAAAAGCTTAATATGCGTTTTTTCATCTCATCGTGTCCCTTCAACGTTTTATCGCACCTATTGTCGCACCAAACCCTTTTGAAAGCAAGCAATACCCTTAACCATTTTCATTTTGTTTATACCCATGTTATAGGCTATAATAAATTATCCCCTTAAAGGACGTGTGACCATGTCAAAACCATTCGCATTGAAACTTTACATTGCCTTTTTGACATTGTTTGTGATTGTCATGAACATCCTCGCCAACGCTATGCCGTTTTTTGGCAATACAACAGGAGAAATCTCTGCACGCTATGAGACATTATTTACCCCTGCTGGCATCACTTTTTCGATATGGGGTGTTATTTATGCGTTAAGTGTCCTGTTTGCCTTACGCTTTTTTACCTATGATATTATGACACACCGCACCATGTGCTTACGTATTGCAAAAGCGTATACAGGGCTATCTTTAGCGAATGTAGTGTGGTTATTCCTTTGGCATGCTGAGCTTATTATAGTATCGTCTCTTGTTTTGTTTATTGCCTTAGCGTGTGCAATCTATTTGGCATTGCACTACCGTATGGCCAATACAATCGAAAGAACATTCTTTACCATCTATGCAGCATGGTTAAGTGTTGCCGCTATCGCCAATGTGACAATAGTGATTGTCGCAAGCACTATTACTTTGCCCTTTTCACCCCTCCTATGGACCATTGCAGTTTTAATCATCGCATCGCTTATCAGTTTTCGCGCTTCAATTACATTAAAGTCTCAAGCCTTTACCGCTGTTATCCTGTGGGCGTTTTTTGGCATTGCCTTAAGGCACGCACCCCATGCCCCAAACCAAGAAACACCCTTATTTATTACCACTTTCTTGCTTATGGGTGTGCTGATTATTACACTCTTTTTACAACCAAAAGAAAAACCGGCTAAGACCGGTTAATCAATAGATTTTCCCATTTCAATGCGTACTTCACCGTTTTGAACATCATGATTTGAATACGCCATCAAATCAAACCCAATCACTTTATACCCACAGGCTTCATAAAACCGAATGGCATCTATGTTACACGACTGTGTCTCTAAAACAATCGCACGCGCCTTCAATGCTTTTGCACGACTTTCTGCAAACGCCATTAACGCTTTACCGATGCCTTGATGACGAGATTTTGCATTCACGAGCAACTCCGTAATACGCACCCGCTTTGCATAGGCTAAATAATCAATTTCTAACACTCCAACACGCTTTTCATCCAAAAAATACCCATACGCTTCTGGCGCCTCACAATGTGAAGCATACAATTGCCCTTCAAACGATTTATCAAGCAACGTAGGAAGCGGCTTTTTTATTAGGATAAAACGTAATTCATTCGCATCTTCTGAAATGTCAAATGCATAATGACTTCGAGTATAATAATGAAACGACAACACTTCGCCCGCGTGTTTATCTTTTGGCAACGCTTTAATCATCGGTTTTCTCCTTTTTCAATAAGAAACCGGAGACTTGCAGAACGCCTCCGGTCATCTCATATTTACTTTTTTTGTGTTGGTTTCTTTTTGGATTTGTCCGTTTCACCAAGCGGTTTTTTCATGTCTTCAAGCACATCTTTTTCAAGTTCCTTGGATTCACTTTGACTTTGATTATGCGAATAATGGTCTTTTTGATGTGACTTTTTTCCAAATAGCTTAAGCAACCATTTCATTGTTTCACCTCGTCTATCTTCTATTCAAGGTCATAATAACATAGGAAAAAAGCCAATGCAATGCTTTAACAAGGCTTAAGACGCTTCCATTTTTTGATGGATGGACTCAATAAGGTGCTTAAATCGCTTATACAAAATAAACGTTAAACCATATACAAGTACCGCAAGCAACACGTTAAAAGGAATTGAGGCAAACAGCGCAAAACGCCATAAATAATTATCCTCTGTGATTCCAGGAATAATTTCAAGCATGTTCAAAAGCCCGCCAACATCGCCATCAAAATACAAATCAATATAAAAGGGAATAATAATGAAATAATTCGATAGTGTTGCCACAACGACCCAAACGAACGCACCCGCAATAGAAGCTAGTAACGCGCCTTGTTTGGTGCGCAACTTCCGGTAAATTAAAGAACTTGTCACAACCGTCGCAACCCCAATAATCAAATCCGCTAACTCACCCACAAAGGCCGTATGACTTGCGGGTAACTTAATAAGCGTTCGGATTACAACCACCGCTGACCCGGCAACGGGTCCAAACATAAACCCACCAATCGCCGCAGGAACATTAGAGATTTGGACTTCTAAAAAGGCCGGAAAAATAAACGGCAAAGGAAATCGCACAAAGTAATAAAGTACCACCGATAAAGCTGATAAGTTCGCAATAACTGCAATTTGTAAGGTTTTGTTTTGTCGCATGAAAATCGCTCCTTTGCAAATAAAAATACTCTTGAACGATCTTCAAGAGCATACAAAAGAGACGGATAAACACATCTTCTCTCATCTAGACTATCACTATCGGTTTTGGAATTACACCAAATCATGCGTAACGCTCGCGGACTATACCGCCGGTCGGGAATTGCGCCCTGCCCTGAAGATATTCATTCATTTATATTACAACATGATTTTAGCATGTGAAACAATGAAATTCAAGATATATTGGTTTTGACTCTCGCTTGGGGTGGCAACCATGCATAGCGTTCTAAGGCTGTTGATAGCTCATGGTCTTTAACGGTGAAGGTTTGACTTGAAGGCGCGCTAAATACCGTCGCCTGAACCGATGCGAGTTTACGCCACCGTTGCACGGGATTTTGCGTTATCGTTAGCGATTGAATATGCGGTTTTTTCATAAACACCGTAGTTTTTGCGACAAGGCGAAATCGCAATGTCATTTGACTTTCGTCAATACATGATGCCGCTTCCTTATACCGTAAAAAGCCAAACGCTAAAGATAGTGGCCAAAGCACGAACCCCCACCAAAATGCGCTATTGATAAATCCTAGCGCAATCAGTGGTAAGAAAATCAACGAAGCCCTTATTAAATACCGTTTTTTTGCCCGTTTTGGTACCGATTCTAGATTACATTCGGTATGGTATTCAGACGCAAACGATGCAATAAAATCTTGAAAGGCATCCCGTTTAATAAACGGATGAATAACCGTTTGATGGTTACTCTCATAACCCCCAGCACCCGCCACTTCAAGAATCACACTGCCATACCCAAACGGTTGCCTCAGCAACCCTTCCACAAAACGAATGGCCTGAATACGGTCGCGCGCTAACGTCAGTTGTTTTTGAACCAAAAACCCGCGCGTAATATGAAGCTTTTCATCACTGATTTTTAACGTAAACCGTCCGTACTGAAGGACATACCGTACGGTTGAAAGAATCCATGATACGAACACTAACACTGCAACCACAAAAAAAATCGTTACGATTGTGGCCGCAAAGAAAGAATCTCTGATTGCCGTAAACATCGTTTCAGGCAAAAAAATCCATAATTGAGACGCAACCGCCGCAATGACTGAAAAGACAAGTCCAATGCCACCTGAGGTTAATCCTGCAAGAAATAACGTTTGTTCATCAAGTTGAAACAACGTTTCAAACTGTGAGGCACCATCATAATCACTTTCTTCATTGTCTAAAACCCCATCATAAAACGCTTGCTTTAAGTAATGGGCTTCTTCTTTCGGTACAGCTTTAATATTGAGTTCTGGTTCGCTAAACCCACCCGCTGTTTCAATATGAACACTTAACAACCCAAACATCCTTTGAATAATATTCGATTGAATATTAATGGTTTGAACACGGGCTCTAGTAATCGTGCGACGCTTTTTAATAAACACCCCAGAACGAATCTCTAAGGTATGCGCATCATACCGATAACGGAAAAAAATCCAACTAAGGATCCCTCCGATAAAACTCAGTCCAACCGCACCCAATGAAAAGACATAAAAAAACGTCCCCATACCGTTGGCATCGCCACCAAATAACGCAATCAAAAAGATAATCAACAATGGCACAATAAACTCTTTTAACTGTTTAGCCACCCCAAAAAAGATCATGACCCAATGTTGGCGGCGATACTCAGACATCATCATCACTCGATTCAGTCAAAGCCGCAATCTGATCACGCAACGCGTGCGCCTTGTCATGACTCAGTGCTGGAATACGGTGTTCATTCCCTGCCGTTGCGACCACTAAAGACGCCAATTTATACAGCCTTAAAATGGGCCCGCGTTCTGTATCGACATGTTGAATGCGTGCCATTGGGATCAATGTTCTGCGGATAATAATAATGCCCCGCTGTATATCAATCGAACTTTCTTCTACGTTGTAGCCCCAATAAAGCATCTTAAGCGGTGGTGCAATGAAAATATGCCAAATACCTAAAAGGATTACTAAGCCACCCAACACGAAAAATGGCCATAAGGGCCACCCATCAAAGCGCCTTGATAATACAAAGTATCCAATCGGCAAGGATAACTCAAACACCCATGCCACAAGTCCACCTAAGCGCCACGCTTTAATCGCCCGCTTCGGCATTTTATGTGTCGGTCTATGTAATGCCATTGATCTCACCTTTTCTTTATTGCTTACGATTTTCAATCGTCTTAATCAGTTGCATTAACACTTCATGACTACCATCAATGCATGCAAGGGTACGTCGCACGGTTTCAAATAACTCATTTGCTAGATTTTTTGCTTTATCTAAGCCTAACAACGTCACAACCGTTGATTTTTTATGCCTTGTGTCGGATAAACTCTTTCCCATTGATGTTTCAGAACTAGTCGCTTCTAATATATCATCTTGAACTTGGAATACCAACCCAAGTTTTTCACCAATGGTTTGCCAGTGTACTGCGTCTTTAGGGTTCACAATATGAGCCGCCGCAACAAGCGGCGCTTCTATTAATCGTGCGGTTTTATTACAATGAATTTTTTCTAACGTATCATATGTGATATGTTTTCCTTCACTATCAAAATCAAGCCATTGCCCATAAACCATGCCCAAAGCACCCGCCGCGTGTGAAAACACCTTAATAATTGCGACTTTTGCTTGATCATTCAGTGCATCTGTTTCACCAATCAAACGGAACGCATCGGTAAGCAACGCATCACCCGCCAAAATCGCGGTCGCTTCTCCAAATACTTTATGCACGGTTGGTTTTCCGCGCCTTAAATCATCATCATCCATCGCGGGTAAATCATCATGAATCAACGAATACGTATGAATCATTTCAATCGATGCCGCAAGCTTCATGTAGGGCTCAATCGAATAACCATAATCTTCAAGCGCTGTTAAAAAAAGCCGTGGTCTTAACCGTTTACCACCGTGTAAAAGCGCGTGTTGAATCGCCGATTTCAACGCGCTATTTGGGAGTGTTTCACAATAGTTTTTTAATGTATTTTCAATCATCGTTAGATGATTCATTTCACATCATCCTTATTAACAAACCTAGCGATTTTTTCAAAGGGCTTGCGCTTCTTTTCACGAACCGTATCATGCATTGCGTGCCCAATGCTTAATACAATATGAATTCTAGAGGTTTTAGGAATTCCCAAAACATCCTTTAACGTTCCTTCTTTAAACCACCCTATCAAACATGAAGCATACCCTTTTGCGGTCGCTGCAAGCGCTAAATGCGCACAAGCAATCCCAATATCAATGGCCGCATAGGGCTGTTTCTTAACCGCACCCAACACGCGTGCTGGCAGTTTTGTCGGCAACATCTCAACGACAATAAAAGCACTCGCTTGACGGTTAAACGATTGCGTCAGTGCTTTGGCTACTAGAGATTTTAGCGGGTCTTCATCGACAACATGAAACATCCAAGGTTGCCCATTGACCGCAGAAGGCGCAAGACGCGCCGCCTCAACAATCGCTTCTAAATCATCCCGGCTAACCGTGCCACCTTTAAACTGCCGACAACTTTGGCGTTCTTTAATCGCTGTGAATAGATCCATAGGCTCAACTCCAAATCCTGATAAAACCCAATATCGGTTATTAAAATATTACCACACAATTAAGCAAATGTTTACCAATCTAACGAGAATACACATTAAGGCATCGAGGATAATGTTCGTTATAGTGTCGTCGCATTATAATGTGGTTTACTGATTGCTTCAGTTATTCAGACCAAGACCCATCGCTAAACAGTTTTTTTAACCGTTGATACACTGGTCTACCATCTCTGTCACCTGACACTTCTAAGACGAAAACACATGGATAATCCCTATTATGGTTTATGTTACACGGTAGACAGTTTTTCAGTAATCTGCTTAAAAAAGTCTGAATGCCAAAGGTTAAGTGAATCAACATCTTTTATAAAGGGCAATACATCCTTTTTAGCCATTGCGTAGTTAATCTTTATATCAGTATAATTGATAAAATCAAAAAAGAAGCATTAATCCAATTTTAGCGGATTAGATGCTTCTAGTTCTATTGTATGAATAACTTTGTTAAGACGTTTTTAAGGTAAGCAGTGTGACGCTTTCAACGTGGCTTGTATGTGGAAACATATCAAACGGTGTGATAGATTTTACGGTATAAAGTTTTCTTAAGCGTTCAATATCTTTTGCCAATGTACTCGGATTACAAGAAACATACACAAGTTTTTTAACCGGTTTTTTTAACACTTGATCAATCAAACGTGCCCCTAACCCTGTTCTAGGTGGGTCAAACATCATCACATCAAACGTTTCTTTCGCTTCAAACAACGTTTTAATCGCCCTAGATGCATCATCACATAAGAAACGTACATGGTTAAATTGATTACGCTTTGCGTTTTCTTTCGCGCTGTCAATCGATGCTTGGGATGCATCAACCCCAACCACACGTTTGAAGCGATTCGCAAAGGCTAATGCCATGGCACCACTACCTGTAAACATATCGCACAAACTTTCATCTGAGGTGTCAAATAACGTTTCGATGTGGGCAATCATCGCATGGGCTGCCTCTGGATTAATTTGATAAAAAGCTTTCGGTCCTAAAGCAACTTCAACATCACGAATCTTTTCCACAATATACTGTTTTCCTGCAACCACTTCAATGGAATCCCCAAAGACTTCATGATTTTTTGCGTCATGGCGAACACTCAGTGCCACACTAACAACATCGTCAATAGTGAGTAACTTTTCCGCAAGCGGTTTTAACACCGTGCTTAAAATACTCACAACCAACGTCAATTGTACTTCATCCGTTGCACTGCTAATGCGGGCAACAATGTGCCTTAATAACCCGCGCATGGTTTTTCCATCAAACGCACGAATTGATTGATCATTACATATCGCTAACGCTTTTTGAATCACGCGGTTTAACGTAGGGTGTTGGACTGGGCAATCAGGAATGGAGAGTAAATCCATTGTGTTTTTCTTATAAAGCCCCGCAACGACGCCTTCTTTGGTTTGCATCACGGGCATTTGCGCTTTATGCCGATAGTGTTTTAAGGTATTAAGCGGGGTAAAGGATTGAAAAAGCGATTCGTCATCAACTTTGGGTGCATACCGATCAAACGCTTGCTTAAGTAAGTCTTCTTTTAAACGGAGTTGTTCATCATACGCGACGTGTTGCAGTTGACATCCACCACAAACCCCGTAGTACTTACAAAACGGCCGCGTTCGGTAATACGCGCGTTTTTTTATGCGAATCGTTTCACCGTAAGCGAAAGTTCGTTTTACATCGATAATCCGCACCACCACAACCTCTGGTGGCATAACACCATCCACAAACACGGCTTTGCGCTTATAAAAGCCAACCCCTTCACCGTTAATACCGATGGATTTAATCGTCAGTAATATTTCTTGGTCCTTTTCTAATTGAACATCCATTGTTGGCCCACTTTCCTTAATAAACTACCACGTGTAATCTTCTGGATTAAACGCATACTCATCATCTTCAACCATCGTCGCTTTTTCAGGTGGCGATGTTGCTAGTGTTTTATCACGCACCCTTTGACGTACAAGGCGGTAAAGTTGCACAAGCGAAAAGACGAAAATAAAATAATAGACTGGACGCGTCATGAAACCACCTTCAGACCGAAGTTCAGAAACAATAAATATCCCGAGTCCTAAAATAACGCCCCATAACTTTGTACTTTGTTTAGATTCTTTGTTATTTTGCATATTTCTCCTCCAAGTATCTACACTACCCATTATACACGCTTATTTACGATGACACACCGTCTTCTTTTAATAATTTTTCTGAAAAGACATCAATTAATATGGCTCCTAAGGGTGCACTTAATAGTATGGATATGACCGCAAGTGCCAACATTTTTTCTCCCCCAGCAATCCCAAGCGTTAAAGGCAATCCGCCAATTGACGCTTGCACCGTTGCTTTGGGTAAAAACGCCATCACAAAAAATGTGCGTTCACGAAGCGAAAACATGCTTCTTTGCGTCACAAGCAACACAGCCAGTGAACGCACGATTAACCCACTAAGCACAATAACAATACCAATCAACCCAACCTCTAAGGCAACCATTGGATCAACCGCGGCCCCTACCAACACAAATAAGAATACCTCCGCAATAACCCACACTTTATCAAATTTTCTTGACAGCCTTTCACCAAGCGGCGGTTTCTTTTCAATCATCACAATCCCTAAAACCATGACCCCAAGCAGCGCCGCAATCGCTAAAGTGCCTTCAAGCCAATCAGCCAAAGCGACCATGAAGATACTTGCCGATAAAAGCATAATCACTTTTTTTGAATCGCGTATTTTAAACCGGTTAAACAAAAACAACATGGCAAATCCAACCATCAAACCAAGGACAACCCCTAACAGAATGGAGAGCGGAATCGAAAAAATTTGTAATGCCACATTGATGCTTGTGGCCGTACTGATTCCCACAAACATCGAAAAGACTGTAATGGCGATCACATCATCCACACTCGCAGACGCTAAAATAACCGATGGCGCATGGTTTTTCTTCCCAACCCCTTTTTTCATCAAAGCGAGCATAGAAGGGACAATAACAGCCGGTGAGACCGCCGCAATCATAAACCCTGTCATTCCACCTTGCACAAAACTAAAGTCAAACAAAATAATAACCATCAAGGCCACGAAAAGGCCTTCAAAAACCACGGGCACTGTGCTCATAAACGCCGCTGGTTTACCAATCTTTTGTAAGGTTTTTCGGTTCAATCCAAGTCCTGCGCGCAATAACACAATAATAAGCGTAATACGCCGAATATCCGTTGAGATGGCAAGCATCGAATCGTCCAACCAATTTAACGCACTCGGACCAACCAAAATACCACCAATAAGCATCCCAACCAGTGGTGGCATCTTCACTCTCGATGCAAAAAAACCAAACAATAACCCAACCGCAATAATAACCGCTACACTAATCATCATACGAATCGCCTCCAATAAAAAACGCCTGTTCACAACGAAAAACGTTGTAAACAGGCGTCATCAGCACATGGCAGTTTCGGTGAACACCATCACCATCGCGTTCAATTATACCATAATGATGGGGAGATACAAGCGCTTTTTACGGTTGTAATGCACCAAAGAATACCAACCAAGCAAGAATCGATTTCGCCACAAGACTTAACACAATATACGTTCTTTCACCATACAGGTAGTCTTTCCATTTTCCAACCCGTAAATACTGTAAGATCATATTAACTGGGAATGTATTAAAGGCTACGAAGTACGTACCAACAATTGCCCATACAAACCATGGGACTTGGGATAAATCTGCAAGCCCAACCATGTACGTAATAATGACAATCCATGGCGCAAGCCCGGCAATGGTTCCCCACACAAATGGTCCCCAATTGACTTCAGATTTTTCTTTGCCAGCGTTTAATTGTTCCATATCGAGACCAAACAAGTTCATCGCTGCATTCACAATAAAGATAAGAATCAATGAACCAATGTCGTATACGCCAAAGAGTGTTGCGATTAAGACGATCATAATCGAAGAACTGAGCGCATACTCAAACCAACGGAACTTATTGATGCCTTGTTTTAAGTCACGGTTATAAATATCGTTGGTCTTTTTCGGCAAACTAATTAAAAAGTGGGCACCTGCTGAGATAAACAAAAACGATGCGACCAAAATACCAAATGGTAGTTCAAACAAATCACTTCTACCTGGTACGAGCGTTTGTTCAACTGGGTCAAAATCTTGGAAATACTGTACAATCATCGGGGTAAATTCTGCCGCTTCACGAATCACGACAAACGCGAGTACAACCATTAAGATCCCTTGGATAAAATGGATCCCGCCCATGATAAGATTAAACTTTCTTAAACCTTTGAGTGTTCCTTCATTCATGCTAAAGCCTCCTAAACGTTTTTTGGAAAATTCCATTATTATTTGACTGGTTACATTCATTATACGTCTTTAAAGACAAATGTCATTATGTGCACTTAAAAAAAAACACTATCCCCTTGACCGGGACGTGTTTTTTGCGATGAATCCACGCATTAATGTAAGCAGTTCTTGAGGCTTTTCAAAGATGGCCACATGGGCACATTCGGGTATAATCACAAACTCAGATTTCTCTATTGACCGGTGAATGGCTTCAGAAAACTTCACCGGCTTTAAAATGTCATCTGCACCACAAACAACGAGCGTTGGTGCTGTGATTTTTTCTAAATCATCAATCATGTCAACATCATGCAAAAATGTCTCATAAAGCGTCACTTGACCACGGTAATATTCAAGAGGCAGCTGCTCCATCGCTTCAATGCGCTTTGCCATGTCGGCTTGATGGGCTTGAATGTAATCAGGATGATAAAGCGTTGCTTTCACGCCTTCAAAAAATCGTTCAGCATCTTCAGTTTTCGCAAGCATAATCCACAGTTCAATAAACCGTTTCAATTGTTCATCCACACTTGCGGCTGAATCAATCACCGTCAGTGAAGCAACACGCGCTTTATGTGTAATTGCCATCTTCATCGCGACTTCTCCACCATAAGAAGTGCCAATCATATGGGCACGCTTAACCCCAACCGCATTCATAATCGCACACGCATCTAAAGCGTGTTTTTCAAATGTATAGGGGCCTTCTGGCTTATCAGAAAGTAACTGACCACGCATGTCGTAAAGAATAACGCGCACCCCCATGCGTTCAAATAACTGTGCATAGAGCGACCAACTCGTGTATGACGCCATGACACCATTATGAAACATAACCGTTTCCAAAGCGTCTTTAGGGCCCTTCACTTCATACGCTAAATGTACACCATCACGATGAATCGTTTTCATGGGATGTCTCCTCTTTAATCAATAAAGAAACTGATTCAATGTGGCTCGTTTGCGGAAACATATCAAACGGGGTAACCGCTTCGACATGGTACCCTTGCGCTTGTAAATAATTTAGGTCTCGCGCAAGTGTACTCACATTACATGAAATATACACAATCCGCGCAATATTCATAGCAGTAACATGTTCTAAAAACGCCTGATCGCATCCTTTTCTTGGTGGATCGACAAATAACACATCAATGGCTTCATCGCTAATCCTTGGCATAATTTGGCTGGCTTCACCATGGTGAAAGACTACGTTTTCTATCGCGTTCATCTTAGCATTTACACGCGCATTTTTAATCGCTTCTTTTTCAATGTCAAACGCAATTACTTTCCCAACATGGGGTGCAAGTGCCAGCGCAAGAGAGCCAATGCCTGTGTATGCATCCAACACTGTCATCGTATTATTAACGTTTGCATATTTAAGCGCTTGCTTGTATACCAACTGTGTTTGTACAGGGTTAATTTGGAAAAACGACTTATGCGACATCGTATAGCGGTGTTGCATCAACGTATCTTCTAACACATCATCACCGTGTAAGACTTTCGCTTTACCGTTTAATACCGCTGGATTTTCACCTGTATTCACATGATGCACAATGGTTTTAATCTTTGGATATTTTGTGATTAAACGTTCAACTAAGGCATCTTTATGGGGTAATTTTGACGATTTTGTTACAAGGACAAGCGTCATCGCTTCGTTTGAACGACTTTGCCGAATTGATACCCCACGAAACACCCCTTTATCCGAACGGCTGCTATAGATTGGTATATCAAGGTCTGACATATTTGATTTAATGAAACGTATAATATCAGAAAACACTTTAGGAAATACATGGCAGCGTTTTAAGTTAACAATATCGCGGCTTTGCGGCTGATGCAATCCCGCCACAATCCTTCCCCCGCGCATACCAAAATGGATGAATGTCTTATTGCGGTAATAATAAGGATTATTCATCCCAACGGTTGGTTTGACCGTGGTCTCTATATGGCCAAGCTTTTTAAGGGTTGTTCTTGTGCGGTGTTCTTTAAAATTTAACTGCGTTTGATAATCCATATGCATCGTATTGCAGCCACCACACACTTCATAGTGCTCACAAATTGGAATTTTGCGGTAAGGTGACGCCTCGCGAATGTCTACCAATCTGCCAATGCCAAAATTGGCATTCCGCTTGATCAGTTTTATTAACGCGCGTTCCCCTTTTAATGCATCCTTGACGAAAACAGGATAGCCATCAATTCGGCACACCCCGCGCGCATCATGGGTCAAATCTGTAAACACCACTTCATGATAAGTATTATTGTCAACCATGGTTCACCACGCCCTCAATCAGTCATTTAAATTTAAATGTTTTTGCCAAGCCACCACAACTGGTTTCACGGTAATTTGCGGGCATATCTTTCCCCGTTTCAAACATCGTTTCAACCGCTGTATCAAAATCAATTTTTCGTGAATCACTTAAAAAATACGCCAAGCCACACGCATCAATCGCGCGCAATGCAGCGACCGCATTTCTTTCAATACACGGGATTTGTACATACCCTAAGATTGGGTCACACGTTAAGCCTAAGTGATGCTCAAGCGCAATCTCTGCCGCATACTCGATTTGATCAACCGTTAGTTTAAATAGCGCCGCATGCGCCGCAGCTGCCATCGCACACGCACTCCCTACTTCCGCTTGACACCCAGCTTCAGCCCCACTTATCGATGCATTATGTTTAATGATATTACCGATAATACCTGCAGTCGCAATCGCATCAAGAATCCGTTTTTCATCCATATTATGCCTTAAATGCATATAGCGAAGCACCGCAGGCATCGTCCCACTCGCACCACATGTAGGCGCTGTGACGACCGTACCACCACTCGCATTCATCTCATTGACCGCAAAAGCAAATGCACTAACCATACGATTTTCATAAATTTCAGGCGGTTCATGTTTCATGGTTTTGGTATATAAATGGTGGGCTTTCCGTTCAACTTTTAACTCCCCAGGTAAAACCCCTTCTTCATGTAACCCTAACTCAATCGATGCAACCATCGTTTTATACACCATACGTAAAAAATCATCAATGCCCTCACCTTCAAATCGTCTAACATAATCAGCGAGTTTGATCCCTTCGCGTTTACAATACGCTTTAATCTCAGAAAACCGTTGGTGTGGATAAATATGCGGTGTTTCTTCGTAAGTTTCACCTTCAAACCGAATCGTTCCGCCCCCAACGCTATAAACGCGTGCACGTGCAATCTCAGATTGATCTTTATAGGCAATTAAATCCATTGTATTAGGATGTTCATCAATAAAATCGCTGCTAAATACAACATCGACATTACCCATCGTCTCTTTAATGACTTGATCGGTAAGATGACCTTTCCCCGTCAAGCTGAGCGAACCATACAAAACCACCTTATAGTGCTCGGCTCGGTGACGAGACATAAATATTTTACAGGCTTTCGCTGGTCCCATTGTATGTGAGCTTGATGGACCACGGCCGATTTTATAAAGTTCGCGAATCGTTTTCATAATGCCTCCACATAAAAATACTAGCTAAACACATTATACCATATTTTATGCGGTTTTTCGGGGACATAAAAAAGCATCCATCCGGTTATATTCGGATGGATGCTATAAAAGGGAGAAGTTACTATTCAATGACAACGCGAACGGTGTCGCCATCAGAACTCTTAATATTGACGAGTTCACCGATTTCGCCGGAATCAACTAAATCAAGAACGGCTTCAATGTCTACATCAAGACCTTCAAGGTCAACTTTTTTCCCAAAGTGCTTTGAGCCTTTAAGGAACGTTCTCGCAAAGAGCATCGGCACTTGGACATTGACAACATCGCCATCGTTGCTTTGAATAAATATTTTGAGCGATTTACCGTTTTTTACTGCTGGCTTTGGCGCTTGTTTGGCGCGCAACGTGGCAAGGCGTTCTTCAGCCTCTTGTGCGGTAATTTCCTTATTTTCAAGTTGATTTAAGATTTCAAGTTTTTCTTTCATGATTTTGCGCTCCTTTATATTAGATTCCAATCGCCTTCATGACGTTGGTTATTGCTTTAACAAGGGTGATTATTTTTTACCTTTCATCGCATCACGTTTGGCTTTGTTTATTTCGTAATATTCGATAATGCTATATCCACTATGCATCATGAGATATTCCCTCCTTGGTTTTTATGATTAGTATTTTTTTGATTTTTGATCGGTTTGCTTTGCCTTAAAGCGTTCATATTCTTGAATGATTGTATATCCAGTGCCCATCATGATTGGTTCCTCCTTCGTTTCAAGTTATTGTGATAATGTATCGTTTTTGTGGCTTGCGTTTTTATTTTTGTTGTTTCGTATTGTTGAATCATTGCATATCCTGCACACATCATGATTCATACCTCCCGTTATTGTTAGATTTTATTTTGACCGTTGTTTATTTGGAAATTGTCGGTTTTTCGCTTTGTAGATTTCATAGTATTCCATTACTGCATACCCTGCACACATCATGATCATACCCTCCATCTTTCATTTTTTACGTCGGGTTCAAAATTGAATGCGTCTTGATGTTTTGTTAAAGCGTCATCGTTTGGTCGATTGATGCATCGCTTGTAGCATCGGTTGACCTGGGTGTTTCTTGATAAAGTGTTTTGAATGTTTTTCACAATGCATCACCTCCGTATAATTTATTATGTAGTTAATTATTTAAACTAAATTATTGTTTTTATTAATTTTTTGATTAGTTTTTCTTAACTACGCTTTCATTCTATATGATGTTTTCTACAATGTCAATAGAAAAGTTAAATTTTTTTATCTTTTTATTAATTTTTTTAATTTTTTGGTTTAATATATTGATTTATTTAGATTCATAGCATGATATTTTTGCTTTGTATTCTTTATATAGCCATAAAAAAAGCACCCGCTTAAGCGAGTGCGCACATTTTCTTATGGCTATTTTTCTAATGTATTCACAAAGTGTCGATACGCGAGTGCTGTTAGTCCAATCATAAAGACTGCCCCAATTATCAAATACAAAATGGGTGGCAAGTTGTGTTCGTGGTCTAAAAGTTCTGCAGCCGTCATCAATCCTTTAACGGGCCAGAAGACTGGCACAATACCGAGTAAATACTGTTTGGCATCCTGCATGGTTTCAATCACGACAAGTGCTGGAATCAGTATGATTATGCCTGAAAACTTCATATAGGCAAAGCCTTCTATTTTATTGTTCGCAAGGCTGGCCATGATTAATGCAAAAACCGGGGTAAAAAGTCCCGCAACCAATGCATACACAAGAACCCAGGGAATCGTAAAGTTTTCAAAAAGATCAACCGTTCCAATCCCTGGTATGGTGAAAGTATACCCATCACCGCTTAACCATTTTGTGCCCATAATAACCCAAAACGCTGCGTTAACCCCCAAGATATAGGCGTAGACGGTTTTAAACCGAATGTAGCCACTTAAAGACATCGGTGTCACCCTGATAGTATCAAGCGTATTTTCATCTTTATTATCAAGCAATAAGAACCCAAGTAAGGCAGCACTTACAAATGGGGCGATGCTTGCAAACAATATAATCATGACAATACCAGCCACCATCGTGCCTTGTGTGTCACCCCCAAAACGATCCAGCAACATTGGTAAAAGAAAAGACCCAACAATAATGAGCATTAATGGATAAACAAGCATCACAATGGTCATGCTATCTCTAATGATATTCTTTAATTCATAACGAAATAATTTGAGTGCACGTTTCATATTAATCCCTCACCGATGATAACGCATATTTCGGTACAATAATCCATTTAAACATGATAACAATCAAGGCAAACAAATACATCGTTCCGACCACCAGCATCCATGCATCAACCGTTTCACCAAAACTAAAGTTTATCATGATGAAAGAAACGTGTGTTGGTGAAAAGAGGAAAATCCACTCAGCCGCATCTCCTAAAACTCCAAGCGCATAAAAAATGGTCGGAAACGCAAATAATAACATGTATAACCCAACCCCGGCAATCAAGCCATTGAAATCACGCGAATAAATAGAGAAGACAAAACCAATCGCCGTATGGACAAGCGTAATCACAATAACAAAGAAAACCAAAGGCACAAATTTGACCACCACATCAAACAAAATCGCCGCAAAAATTGCGATGAGTAATGCGGATTGTAATGCAACATACACCGCTGTCACAAGCTTTGAAGCTAAAATAGCCCCAAACCCTGAAGGCGTAACCATTAAGGTTTTTAACGTGTTTTCCTGTTTTTCATAAAACAAACTCGCACCAATCCATATCATTGTCATTAAAGCCGTATCCACAAAAACGATTGTTGGAATAAAAGCACCGGCTTGTTCTTTACCAATTAAATAAATCACCGCCAACCAAATGAGGGTTACCCCAAAACTAATTTGAATAATGTTATATTTTATAAGTCTGGTAAACTCTCCTTTTAATAATTTCAAAAAATTATCCATCATTGTTTTTCACCCGTCACTTTAATGAATATTTCATCCAGTGAGGTTTCACCACTATGCATGGTCTCTATGGTTTTTTCTTGGATCAAAGACAAGAAAGTTTCATCGTTACCAATCTCATCAAGATTAAAGACTTTACGTTCTGTACCACTATTTTCATAATACTCTACCGCTAGTTCTCTACGACCATACTTCAATTTAAGTGCGCGCGGGGTTGAAGTTTCCACAATCTCACCATCTTTAATAAACGCAACCCGGTCACACAACTCTTCAACATCATTCATTAAGTGCGTACTTAAAAAGACCGTTCCACCCGCTTCTTTAAATGCTTTAATCATATCTTTAATGATCCGCGCATTTTTCGGGTCAAGTCCATTAGTAACTTCATCCAAAAAGAGTACTTTAGGGTCGTTTAACATTGCTCTTACAAAGTTAAGCCGCATTTTCATCCCCTTTGAATATTCACCAACGGGTCGGTCTTTATCTTCATAAAGGCCAACCTGTTTTAACAACGCATCCACATCGGCATTGCGTTGATAAAGCATTTTGAAAAATGCCATGTTCTCAGCCGCTGTTAACTTAGAAAAATGCACTGGCAACTCAAAACCAACCCCGATGGTCTCAAAGTATTCATTGCCATATTCATGCAAGTCTTTTCCTTTGTAGACAATGGAGCCTTCATAATCTTTAAACAGTCGTGTCAAAATCTTTTGAGTCGTTGATTTTCCTGCCCCACTGGGTCCAAGCAATCCAAAGACTTCACCCTTTTGCACAGAGAAACTAATGCCACGCACCGCTTCAATCGCGCTTTTACGGTACTTAAACCGCAAGTCTTTCACTTCAAAGAGTTTTTCCATTGTACCCTCCGTTTAATGCGTCTTCATTATGTATTATGGCATACCTTCTAAAAGTCCACAAGAAAAAGCGCCGGTTAAGACGCCTTTAATTCTAAAATTAAGTCGCGTAATTCCGCTGCTTTTTCAAAATCTAAATTGCTGGCAGCTTTGCGCATGTCTTTTTCTAAATCTTTAATCAAATCAGCTTTTTCAGCCTTGCTTAATTCAGATAATTCTTTTGCCTTCGCTTCATCAACCGCTTCAAGTTTTACGCGAATCGAATCACGCACATCTTTTTTGATTGTCATGGGTTCAATATTATATTTTTCATTGTGCGCTTGTTGGATGGCGCGTCTCCGGTTGGTCTCATCAATTGCACGTTGCATGCCATCCGTTATCTTATCAGCGTATAGACGCACGTGTCCATCTTTATTGCGTGCGGCTCTCCCAATCGTTTGAATCAGACTGCGTGAAGAGCGTAAGAACCCTTCTTTATCGGCATCAAGAATGGCGATAAACGACACTTCAGGTAAATCAAGCCCTTCTCTTAACAAGTTGATCCCTACAAGTACATCGTAAACCCCTAAGCGTAAATCTCGAATAATCTCAATGCGCTCTAAGGACGTAATTTCTGAATGTAAGTAAGCGACCTTAATGCCCAACTCCTTTAAGTAACTGGTTAAATCTTCACTCATTTTAATCGTCAATGTCGTAATAAGTGTGCGTTCATCACGGGCGTTGCGTCGCATAATCTCTTCAACAATATCATCGATTTGCCCTTCTTTAGGGTATACTTCTACCCGCGGATCAAGCAATCCTGTTGGGCGAATGATTTGTTCGACAACATCGGTTGTGCGCGAAAGTTCATAGTCGCCTGGGGTTGCACTAACATAAACCACTTGATGGATCTTTTCATTGAATTCATCAAAGTTTAACGGTCTATTGTCGAGTGCACTTGGTAAGCGAAACCCATAATCAACGAGCGTTTGTTTACGGGCGCGGTCACCATTATACATGCCGCGCACTTGCGGCAATGTAACGTGAGATTCATCCACAATCAATAGAAAGTCATCACCAAAAAAGTCCATTAAGGTCGCGGGGGTTTCTCCCGCTTCACGGAGTGATAAATGGCGCGAATAATTTTCAACGCCTTTACATGTTCCAATTTCTTTAAGCATTTCAATGTCGTAATTGGTGCGTTGGCGCAAACGCTCTGCTTCAACCAGCTTGCCTTCTTCCTTAAAGACATCCAAACGTTCTTTAAGTTCTTGTTCAATGCGTTTAATTCCTTGATCGAGCTTTTCTTTATCGGTGACGAACTGTGTCGCTGGAAATAACGTAATGACTGTATATTCTTGAATGATCTCACCACTCACCACATCAAAACTGCGAATGCGTTCAATTTCATCGTCAAAAAACTCAACACGAATGGCGTGGTCTTTTTGATAAGTCGGTAAGATTTCTACCGTGTCGCCTTTCACGCGAAAAGAGCCCCGGTCAAAATCGATTTCATTGCGCATAAAAAGCATATCGACTAAGCGATTAATCATGACATCGCGGTCAAGCGTATCACCAACGCGCAAAGTTAACGTCGCTTTTTTATAATCATCAGGGTCACCGATTCCATAAATGCATGACACACTCGCAACGACTATGGTATCGTTACGTTCTAACAATGACGCGGTTGCACTGTGACGCATTTCATCGATTTCATCATTGGTTTGCGCGTCTTTTTCAATGTATAAATCGCGAGCAGGGACGTACGCTTCAGGTTGATAATAATCGTAGTATGATATAAAGTATTCAACCCGGTTTTCCGGAAAAAACGCTTTGAACTCTGAATAAAGTTGTCCCGCCAAGGTCTTATTATGGGCAAGCACAAGCACAGGCTTATTAAGCCCGGTAATGACATTGCTCATGGTAAAGGTTTTTCCAGTTCCTGTAGCACCAAGCAAGACTTGTTCTTTTTTGTTGGCATGAATGTTTTCAATAATCTTTGCGATGGCGGCCGCTTGATCACCTTTTGGTTCAAAGGCCGTATTCAGTTTATAAATTCCCATGTTATCACCGTTATCATTGTATCACAAAGCGTACGGTATGATACAATGAATGATGGAGGATGCGTATGGTTATTTATGTAGCGATTGACACGAAATATATCCACGTGAATCACGCGGTGAACTTGTTACAAGCGAATACATCAAGACCTTCAATAACGTTGACCTTTACGATTCATGATCCCCTTGAAACGATTTTCAAATCAATCATGAACCATGACCCTGACGCCGTCGGTTTTTCCGTATACATGTGGAATGTGGAGGCAGTTTTAACCCTCACAAAATGGTTAAAAGGGCGTGGTAAACTCGTTATTCTCGGTGGACCAGAAGTGTCTTATGATGCAACGCATTTTTTAACTGTGAGCGATGCCGATGTTATTGTGAAAGGTGAAGCGGAAGCCGTGATTAATAAGGTACTCGATTACCTTATCGACAAAACCCCTTTGGGTGCTTATGGGGTTGCTTATAAAAAAGGCACAAAGATTATTGATGGCACCACGGCGTGTGTTGAAAACTTAGCTACCATCAAACAACCCGTCTTTACCAAAACAATGCAAAGAGAAGCAGCGCATCAAGTGCACTATATCGAAGCATCAAGAGGGTGTCCTTACCAATGCAGTTTTTGTTTATCATCATTAGAAAAAGGGGTTCGGTTTTTCCCCGTTGAAACCATCACAAACACAATGGATACCCTCATTGAAAACGGCGCAAAAACCATTAAGTTTCTTGACCGAACTTTTAACGCAAACCCAAAAACGTTAGCCATCATTAAACATATTATTGACCACTACCATTTACATGATGCTGTCTTTCAGTTTGAAATAACCGGAGAAACCTTAGACCCCGCAATTATCGCGTTTATACACAAACATGCACCAAAGGAATTGTTTCGGTTTGAAATTGGTATTCAGTCTACGCACCCATTAACCAATAAACTAACCCAGCGCGCCCCAACCTCAAATGCATTACTCAATACCATTAAAACCATCATCGACACCAACATCATCGATGTGCATCTCGATTTGATTGCCGGGTTACCAAAAGAAGATTTGACGCGCTTTAAAGAAAGTTTTAACACCGTTGCGGCATTAAAACCACCAGAACTACAACTCGGTTTTCTAAAAATGTTGCGAGGCACAAAAATTCGCAATGAAGCCAACCGCTTCAAGTATCGCTTCAATCCTTCACCGCCTTATGAAATCATTGAAAATGATGTCTTAACGAAAGACGATATTGCAAGAATAAAGT
This sequence comes from Mollicutes bacterium, assembly GCA_003559235.1. Classification (GTDB taxonomy): domain Bacteria; phylum Bacillota_I; class Bacilli_A; order Izemoplasmatales; family Izemoplasmataceae; genus PWME01. The sequence continues at coordinate 28,141 of PWME01000211.1, forward strand.
CTGTAGAAATTGTTTTAAACCGTTTCCATAATCGCGGATTATTTGGCCAACATGTCCTCGATGCAGCGGTAGATTATGGCAATCCTTTTGACTTTTTTGAAAAACTTTCAGAAACCTTAAAAAACCAAGGCATTTCAACCTTACGCTATCAACTAAAAACGTTATACAGCGTCTTCGAACAATTCTTGGCTGAGCTCAATATGCTTGAATCGCGGTGTGATGCTTTACGCTATACGTATTTAACGCGCGCCAAAACCAAACCACCACCCTATTTCCCACTCATCAAAGATAAAACCGTAAAATACCAAGTCTATAAAGCCATGCATGCGCGTTATGGTGTATCTGTGGATACTTTGTTTAAACACGCAATTCTTACCAAACGACAAGATGGTTCACTGCTTGCTGTACTTTATCAAAATCATCAAGCAGTGCCTTATCGTCTATGAAAAATACGATTCCAACTGGGGAATCGTATTTTACTATTTAAGGTTGAACGGGCACATTTTGCGATTTATCGCCATTCGATGTGCGCATCTCTAAACGGTCTAAGATAAAGGATAAATCATTGTTGTGGTAATCAATATCACCATTGCTTGTACGGAGTGAAACATCACGCGTGTAAACGTCATCTAAAGCAATTTTGCCATTTGATGTTCTCGCAACCAATGTTTCACCGTTTTTCGCTTCTTCATTGAGATTCTCGATGATAATTGAACCGTTGCTTGTTGTAAGGTTGACATCAATCGCTTTTCCATTTAATAATTCAATCGCGCCATTGCTTGTTTCCATAGTAAGTGATGGTGTTTCAAACGATTCAGCGGTTAACTTACCATTGGTGCTTTTTACATCAATAGTCTCTGCAATGACTTCTTCTATGGTGACAGTACCGTTGGAAGTTTGGAGATCAATGGTGGCAACGTCTAACCCATTAAGTTGAATAGAACCATTCGTGGTCTCGATGTTAATATCATCCAATAAGAGGTTATCTGGTACTTCAATGACAACTTCTGGCAGTTGAAATGAACCAAAAATGTTGAAGAAGAAAAATCTTTCGTATGTATTTTCAAAGCGAATCGTTTGGGTACTTTCATCATAGTCAAGCTCTAGTGGGGTATCCTCTCGTTCTTCAGAGCGAACGATTAACATGTTGGTTGAGGTGCTGATGATTCGCACCCGGCCAATTTCTAGTGCGCCTTCAATCGACCATGTTTCACCATCGTTAATCGCATCACTCATATCATAATCATAAACATAGGTTTCAATATCCATGCGTTCGTTAAACCCAGGCAAAGCACCAATGCGCACAATAGAAACAACACTACCGAGTACCAAAAACACAAGCGCAAGTAATGTCGCAATACTTCTTGCTCGTTGCAATGATGGTGTTTTTCTAACGAGTTCATAAAAGCGTAAACGACGGATGGAACGATAAATATGGCGTGGGTTACCGATTTTGAAAACTTCTGCATGCCAACGCACCAACCAGGCGATAAAGCCAATAAAAACATCATAGAGCGCTAACACCAAAAGCAACCATAAAAACGCCAACCCAAGTCCGCCAAGAAACGGTAAAACCCCAATACCAGCGTCGAAAGAGAAGTTCGCTAACAGTCGCGTTACGTATGTGAGTAATCCACCAGCAAGCGCAACCGTGAGACCACTTAATGCCCCAACAATAATCGCAACAAGGAAAATATCAAAAAGAATAATACCAATAATACTGCCAACACCAGATTCCTTTTTTTCCACTTTTTGCGCTGCCAATAAACGGTTTGAATCAAACCCGTACTCTTCTAATACATGTCTGGCAATTTGTTTTGGGGATTCGAGTTCATCAATAATCTCCGCTTCGGTTTTTCCTTCATAGCGAACACCCGTATTAAATCGTTCTTCATAAAATGATAAGATTTCTTTACGTTCTTCTTCGTTTAAAACGTCTAAATAGTGTGCTAATCTTTCCAAAAATTGCTTTTTCATTATTCTCACTCCTCAATAAATCTTTCAACGCGTTTCACAAAGGATTGCCATGAAGCGCGTAAAGTTTGTAATTGTTTAACCCCTGCATCAGTTATCGTGAAATATTTCCTTGGAGGACCATCAGGTGAGTCCTGTAACGTTGTATCCAATAACCCCTGTTTAACCATTTTTCTTAAGATTGGGTAAATGGTACTTTCACTTATGCCTAAGGCATCGTTGATAAGACGATAGATATTATAGCCGTAATTATCTTCGTGTTCTAAGGTGCCCAAAACACATAAATCAAGCACGCCTTTTTTAAGTTGTATATCCATACGATCACCTCAATTATATAATGTATAGTACCATACAGTGTATAAGTTGTAAAGGGTTTTTGTCAAAAATTTTAAATCTATTAAAAAGCCCCCTATAAAGGGGCTTAGTCGATGTCTAGTATGCGTAAACTATTGGTTTTCGTTCCGATTGGGAACCCACCTGTAATCACAACGCGGTCACCAGAGTTCACCAATCCAGTCTCTTTAATATAATCAATGGATGCTTGTACCAACGCTTCTGTATCAGTTGAAAAATCAAACTTAATGGCGTTAATACAACTGTTTAATGCCAAACTTCTTGCCAGTGTTGCGGTTGGCACAAGGGCTAACACCATTGTGTTTGGTCTAAATTTTGATAATAAACGTGCCGTATTACCACTCATCGTTGGGGCGACAACCAAATTGGCTTGTCCTTGTAAAACCGTATGGGCAACACTCATCGCTATATTGCTTGCAATATCTTTTTGCTTTGCATTTTTTGAAGCCCGGACAATAAAATCATTCCGTCTAATTTCTTTTTCCATGCGTTTGGCAATGCTTTGCATAACCTCAACACTTTCAATAGGGTACTGCCCAATCGCGCTCTCACCCGAAAGCATAATTGCATCCGCACCATCTAAAATTGCGTTGGCAACATCGCTAACTTCAGCACGGGTTGGCCGCGGACTGTCTTGCATCGATTCAAGCATTTGTGTCGCGGTTATGCTCACTTTGCCTTTTTGGTGACACATTTCGATAATATTTTTTTGAATGACAGGCACTTCTTCAGGCGGCACTTCAACCCCTAAATCCCCGCGCGCAATCATAACCCCATCTGCAACATCGGTTATTTCACCAAGGTTATTAACGCCTTCTTGGTTTTCTATTTTGGCAATAATTCGAATATCCGTTGCACAGTGTTTTTCAAGTAACTCGCGGATTGCTAAAACATCTTCTTTACGCCTAACAAACGATGCCGCGATAAAATCCACCTTATGTTCACAACCCCATTTGATGTCTGCATCATCTTTTTCTGAAATAAAATCAAGGTTAAGCTTTACACCTGGTACATTAATGCCACGGCGGTCTTTCATCGTATGGTTTCCAAGCGAAATTGTTCGAATCGTTTTCGTTTTCTCCTCAATGGCTTCAACGCGTAAAATAAGGTACCCATCATCCACAATCAAGTTCGTTCCAATTTCAATGTCTTTATACAGTTCTGGATACGTCACACTAAAGCGTTCATGATTGCCAAGGATTTGGTTCATATGAATGGTAATGGCATCGCCACGTTTAACCGTTGCTTTACCACCTTCAAATCCATGGGTTCTTATTTCTGGTCCCTTCGTATCCAAAAGCGAAGCCACATGAGTACCAAGTTCTTCGTTTAATTCTTTTAACGTATTTAACCGTTGTAGATGATCATCATAAGAAGAATGCGAAAAGTTCATACGCATAACATCCATGCCCGCTAAAACAAGCTTTTTCATCATCTTTTTACTCTCGGTTGCCGGTCCAATTGTACACACGATTTTCGTTTGATTGAATGGGATCATTGTTTCCTCCGTAAATTGAGTTGCCATGACAATGGCTTTAAATCATTATAGCATGTTAAAGCGTTAGACAAAAGGGGCGACCGTTTCAAGAACCATCTGCAATTGCCCATTTTTTTCAGTTAAACGGCCTTTAAATTGATAAACGGTTCCTTCTTCAATAGCGTTTTGAATGCCTTGATATGCACGCGGAAAAACGACTGCGTCAAGCGTACTAATGCGATCCTCAAGCGTGAAAAACGCCATCGCATCGCCTTTTTTGGTTGTAATGGCTTTATGTCTTCCTAAGCTTGCGGCAACTGTTACGTAACGCTCTAACATCGTTTTATCGATTGTTGAGGGTGTCACCATGCGTGCTTTTTTAATGTATGATTCATACGGCTTTAAAGGATCATAGGAGAGCGCAATCCCTATAACGTCTTTTTCATACTGCAAAAGCATGGTTTCATCAAATTCGTCTTGTACATTATGCACAAAATCATCTTGACGACCATGATAATCAATATAATGTTGGACACCTGGCAAATCATCAATCAATGTTTTCCTATTGATTTTAAAGCAATCACAAGCACCCGCTTTAATGAGCGATTCATACGCCCGTTTATTTAACACACTGCGCGTCCGCGCCACAAAATCCACAAACGATGTAAACACTTGTTTACCACGTGCTTGAACCAAGCCTTTGGCAAGGTTCGACCCGAGGTTTTTAATCCCTGAAAGCGGATAGACTAATGTTTTGTCTTTGAGCACAAAACGTGTTGTACTGATATTAACATTAGGCCCTTCTACACGTATATTACTTGCGGCGGCTTCGCGCACATACGTTTTAATAAGATTTTCATTATGCAAGGCATTTTGCATCAATACAGCGATGAAATACGCTGGATAATGCGCCTTTAAATACGCCATCCAATACGCAACAAGCGCGTATGCAACACTATGGCTTTTATTGAAACCATAATCCGCAAACGTCACAATGTAATCATAGATTTTATTGGCGCGCGCTTCATCGCGATTCGCATGAATTGCTTTTTTCACAAATCGATCGCGTTCTTTTTCAAGCGTTGCGGCATCTTTTTTACTGACCGCACGCCGTAATAAATCGGCTTCTTCTAATGAATAATGCGCAAACGTTGATGCGATGGCCATGATTTGTTCTTGATATAACAAAATGCCTTCAGTAGGTTCTAATATACTTTGGATGGATGGATCTAATGGGGTGATGCGTTGCTTTTTGTGACGTCTTTTTAAATAATCATCAATGCTTTGCATTGGACCCGGTCTAAACAATGCCAAAATCGTAACAATATCATCAAATTCGCGAATTTGCATATCCTTGACAAGTGCACGCATGCCTTGTGATTCAAGCTGAAAGATCCCAGTTGTCGACTGTTCACGTAGTAATGCAAATGTTTTTTTATCTTGTAATGGTACTTTGAACATGTCTAAACGATTGCCTTGGTTTTGTTCGATAAGGTCCAATACCTCTTCAATCATGGTTAAGTTTTTAAGCCCTAAGAAATCAATTTTTAGCAAGCCTAAGGCTTCTAAATCATGCTGTTCAAATTGCGTTTGATGGTGGTCATGTAAACCTGGTTGAATGGCGGTATACTCTGTAATATCACGGTCCGATAAAATAATCCCTGCCGCATGGGTTGAAACGTGCTTTGGCAACCCTTCAAGACGTTTTGCAACATGCAACCAAGTATTAACATCTTCATGTTGTGCCATGCGATTTTGCACATCTAAATTTTCACTAATCATGGCTTCTACAGAATCATAATCCGCGATTTTGCGCATTACTTCTTCAAGCACCGATGGTGAAACATTAAAGTGTCTTGCACTTTCTCTTAACGCACTTTTCCTCAAAAATGTTCCAAAGGTACATATTTGACTAACATAAGGTTTCCCGTAACGTTTCACGACATACTCAATCATTTTAGGACGTGCATGATCAGGAAAATCGATGTCAATATCGGGCATTGTCTTGCGGGCTTTGTTTAAGAATCGTTCAAACAGTAACCCAAACGCAATGGGGTCGACGTGTGTAATGCCAAGCGCATAAGCCACTAAACTCCCCGGTGCACTCCCGCGCCCTGGTCCAACGAGCATCTCAGCACTCCGTGCGAAACGTAGGCAATCGTAAACGATTAAAAAATAATCTTCATAGCCAAGTTCGTGTATTGTATTCAGTTCATACGCCAAACGTTCACGATACTTTTTCGCATCAACAGACTTTCCTTTAAGCCGTTTTTCTAACCCTTTTTTTGCAAGGGCTACCAAGTAATCACGGGTCTTAAGCCCATGCGTATCTTGATACGATGGTAAAGACGCTTCATGAAATGATACATCAATCGTATGGTTTGCAATAAACTGATTTAGTGCCTTTTGATCTTCATCACTCAGTTTATGAAAATACGATGGATGTTTAATGGCTATATCAATGGTATTTTTTAACCATTGACGCTGATGTTCAAAAATTGCCGATAATGTCTCAAAAACATCTCGATCTTCTTCGTGTTGAATGAGTACGTAATCAATCGGAACGGTTGATATACCGTGATCAACGAAAGGATACGCTTCGTGTTTCCCAAACATAACATCATGAAAGGTTTGCTTAACCTCATGTATGATAGATTTAAGTCGCGCACAATCATCTTTGGCTTGAAAAACATCCCCTGCATGCGGCATCAATACAAACGTTAGATTATCCGCATAAGGTTTTGCGAGGGAGAAAGGTAAAATTGCATTAAAACTTTGTAAACTGGCAAGTTTCAGTAGATTTTTATACCCTTTTCCATTTTGTGCGTACGCAACCCCATGCAACACGCCAATTTCAAACAGCCCTTCAAAACGTAACTGTAACCCGATGACAGGGGATAAATCATGCTTTTTTGCGCCGACTATAAATTTATAAGCGGCATGCATTTTTGTGTCAGTTAATACAACGGTTGATTGATGGTTTTTTTTCGCCATGTCAAAGAGTACCTCAATGGTAATATTAGAACCACTGAAGCTATAGGCTGTTTCCGTAAATAAGCTCGCAAAACGCATCCAATCACCGCCTTATCAAATCCATTGTATCATGATTTTTTCAACCCTTAACCAACAATCAAAAAAAGAAGCGCTGACTAAGCGCCTCTTAAGTTTTACGTTTTCGATGTCGTAAGTAAAGCGTTGCGCCGCTTACGAGTGCCGTCGCAAGCACCCCGATTTCTACAGCCAAAAGCGCTTGATTATGCGTATTTTCAATAGAGGGTTCCAATATTTCAAAATGGATGACTTCAGTATATCCATTCACCCCTTCAATACGCAATGTATAATGCCCAACCTCTTCAACGCTAATGCCTGATTCAACGAATCGATTGTTTAAATACCCGTTGCCTTGAAATGTTATCGTGCGCGCTTCATCATAACTTCTTCCGTCATAAACACCTTCTATGTTTCCAGTAATGGTAAAGCGAACTTGGTGAACATAATTATTGTCTCCTTCGATGCTTAACGTATGATATCCAGGTGTATCTATGCGGGTGCCTGAAACATATAAATCATGGTTCAAAAACGCTAACCCATCACTGTACTCAATGCGGACAGGGTCCGCGGTCTTCATACCATCTGAAACCCCTGAAACAGTAGGGTGCACGGTAAAACGATACGTATAATCTTCATACTCGAAAACATAATGCCCAGGATAATCAATCGATATTTGGTTAACCACCGAAACGCCGCCAAGCAATCCCGCGCCCACAAATTCAGCGTTCACGTGACCTTCATAATCCGCATGGTTTGAAATGCCATAAACAATGCCACGCTCATAAAGGTTCAGTGACGCATCGATTGCACTGTGCGCTTCACTTTGGTAAGACGCCGCAAAATATACTTTATCTTCTTAAATGCGCGCAGTCTTAATATAGGCTTCCATATCGAGTGTATGCGCAACCGCCATGGCATCATCTAGCGTTATCAAGGTATGCCCAATTGTTTCATACCCTGCTTGCGTGACAATATTGCGGTTAATTTTATAGACCGCTGTCCCTGCCAAATCATACACATCTTTCATTTCAGAAAGGGAATCATACTGCAAAGTTTGTGTGTGTAACACGTCACCTGTATCGCTTATTACCACATAAAATGCATCGTAAAACTGTTCGCTACTATTGTCGCTTACAAACCCATACGCAACATAATGCTCACCATCAACCACAACATCATTCACATAAAATTTGATGTCATCACACCCAAGTGTCACTGTAAACGTATGTTTTCCATCTGCACTTAACAAGGCATGGCCTTCAGCATCTCGCGAATACTCAAATGTAGTATGCGCGGTTTCAAATGTTTGGTCGCGAAACGCCATCACATCATTTTGAACCATAAATCCAATCATAAGACAACATAAAAAAGCAATGATTTTCATCGTATACCTCCTCAACTGAATAATACGATATTCATTGCTTTTTGCTTTTTAATATTTTTTTAACCGATTAAGCGCACTGTGTCACGCGCAATCATAACTTCTTCATTCGTTGGCACCAACAACAACTTAACCTTAGAATCCTTGCTCGATAAATCGGTTTCAACACCGCGTGCTTTATTAGCTTCTTCATCAAGTGCTGCATCGAGTGATCTAAGTCTTTCAACAATCAGTTTACGTGTTTCAGGCGCGTTTTCTCCAACCCCTGCCGTAAAGGCTATCGCATCAACGCCGCCCATTGTCATGATATAAGCACCAATATAATCTGCAATCATTTTCACTTGCTTTTTAATCGCTAACAAACTTTTTTCATCACCTTTACCAGCGGCATCCCATAAATCACGAGAATCGCTAGAAATACGACTAATGCCTAAGTATCCTGAGCTTTTGTTTAAGTCATTCATGACTTGCTGGACGGTCTTATTTTCTTTCGTCGAAATAAACTCTACAATCGCAGGGTCAATATCCCCACTACGTGTTCCCATTGAAATGCCAGCAAGTGGCGTAAAGCCCATGGACGTATCAACGCTCTTACCACCATCAACCGCACAAATACTGGCGCCATTGCCGATGTGAAGTACAATCGTCTTCAGAGTTTTTACATCGCGTCCCAACATATCCGCAACTTTTTGCGATACATATTTATGACTCGTACCATGAAAACCATACTTGCGAACACCATATTTTTCATACCATTCATACGGGGTAGAATATATATACGCATCTTCTTCCATCGTTTGATGGAACGCGGTATCAAACACCGCAACATTCGGCTTGTTTGGCAACGCTTTTTGAAAGGCACGAATTCCCGTTAAATTCGCAGGGTTGTGCAGTGGTGCGAGATCACTCACCGACTCAATGGCTTCGGCAACTGTTTCATCAATGACCACAGAATCACTGAAGTGCTCACCACCGTGAACCACGCGGTGACCAACCCCTTCAATCTCATCAATCGATTCAACAATACTTAAATCAACCAATTGCTTTAACAATAAATCAACCGCATGGGTATGATCAGGAATATCAACCGTATCAGAATGTTTTTCACCGTTCAATTTAATGGTGAAAACCGCATTCGGTAACCCAATGCGCTCGATGACACCACTCGCAACAACCTTCTCTTCAGGCATCGTGAGCAGTTGAAATTTCAGTGAAGAACTTCCGGCGTTTACAGCAATAATTTTCATTGTACATCTCCTTCTTTCTTAGCAAACCATTTTTCTAATTTTATCAGCGCCGCATTGAACGCCGCTTTGTCGGAAAAAGCTGGTAAATCAGCGAGTAAAAACGATGGTAATTGTTCATTATCATATTGTTTGCGTCGCATTAAAAAGATACTTTTTGGATGATTCTTAAAAAGACTCTCATGCAATTTGATTAACCCAAATGGCATCGCAAACTCATTAAGATTTTTCTTAAACGCATCCGCGTGTGGTTGGTCGAAAAAATCATTTTCAATAACCGCAAGCATCATACCACCCTTTTTGAGTGATTGGATGTGACGAATGATGGTGTGGTAGGGCAAATAAATATCGCGTTCATCCACTTTAGCAGGAGGAAAATCTGTGACAATCACATCCACTTCAGGTGCAGTAAATGTCATGGTATCTTGTAAAATTACTTGTCCATCGATGTTTAAACTATCGAGCATATTGCGGGCGGTTGTACACATCGCTGGGTCATCATCAACCCCTAAAACACGAAATGCTTGAGAAACATGGTTATGAATCGTCGCAAGAAGATTGCTCGTACCAATCAACGGGTCAAACACCAAACTATTTGCTTCAACCCCTATTTTATTCATCAAGTACGCCATAAACATCCCAATGGTATCAGGCGTCATTTGTGCATTTGTAATCCGCATTGATTTAAACGCTTCAAGCAAAGCGGTGCGAAACGCTTTCCGCATCGCTTCGGCGGGAAAGGTCACTTCCGATACCTCGCCTTTAAGTTTTGCGAGTGTGGCATCGTCATACGACAACGCTTCATCATGTACTGTATCATCAAGTAAATAAGCAACCGCAGCATTCACCGCTTGCAAGGGCGGGCATAGAGATTCTTCAACAATATGCGCTTGCGCACGATGAATATAATCATGCAACAACGCGATAGATTGGGCTTCATTCATACTATCACCAACAAAGAGTATAATAACACGAAGGACGCATTTTGTCTATGCATTTTGCCACGTCAAAGCGTCTAATCAAGCGTTTTCAACCAAAGCTTATAAGCGCTTATAATTGCATAAGCGTATCCCCTTTGGTATGATAATATCATGGAGGTATAACGATGAAAAAACTTGCCCTTAAACTAATTGATTTATACCGTAAAAGCACGAAGAATACAAGGCCTACTTGTCGTTACCATCCTTCATGTAGCGCGTACGCAAAAGAAGCGTATGAAACAAGAAATTTTTTCGTAGCCAGTTTTTTAACCGCTTGGCGTATTCTGCGCTGCAATCCTTTGTCAAAAGGTGGCTACGACCCTGTCCCAAAGCCTAAAATTAAATCCCAAAAGGATGCCGATTAATCCTTCATGCTATGCTTGTGTTTCCCCTTATATTTGATACAATGAATTAAACCTAATGCGAAAGGACGTGAGCTTATGCCACAAAAAAAATTGTTTACTTCAGAGTCTGTGACTGAAGGACATCCCGATAAAATATGTGATCAAATTTCAGACGCCATATTGGATGCTATTTTGACTGACGACCCTAAAGCGCGTGTCGCTTGTGAAACTGCCGTTACCACTGGGCTCGTTTTAGTCATGGGAGAAATTTCTACTAAAACCTACGTTGATATTCAAAAAATCGTCCGAGATACTGTATCTGAAATCGGGTACACAAGAGGCAAATATGGGTTCGATGCAGAAAACATGGGCGTTTTAGTCGCCATTGATGAACAATCAAGGGAAATTGCTGATGGCGTTAACCCTACCAAATCAAAAGATCTTGGGGCGGGTGACCAAGGTGTTATGTTTGGTTATGCGACCAACGAAACCCCTTCATACATGCCGTTAACCATCACCTTAGCCCATCAACTTGCAAGACGGTTAAGCGCGGTTCGAAAATCAAAAATTATTCCCTATTTAAGACCCGATGGAAAAACCCAAGTGACCGTTGAATTCAATCAAGACGGTTCTCCAAAGCGCATTGATACCATTGTTGTATCGACTCAACACGCCCGCAACATCAAGCAAACGCAAATTCATGAAGACATTAGAAAACATGTCATTGACCACGTCATCGATGCAAGCATGATTGATGATGACACAACTATCCACATTAACCCAACCGGCTCTTTTGTGGTTGGTGGGCCCCACGGTGATGCCGGTTTAACAGGTCGTAAAATTATCGTGGATACCTATGGTGGGGCAGCCCGTCATGGTGGGGGTGCTTTTAGTGGTAAAGACCCTACAAAAGTTGATCGCTCAGCATCATACGCTGCGCGGTATGTTGCGAAGAACGTTGTGGCGGCGAAACTCGCTGACCGCTGTGAAATCCAAATTTCATACGCCATTGGCGTTGCCAAACCAACGAGTGTGCACGTCGATACGTTTAATACCGCCCATGTGCCTGAACATAAGATTGAAGATGCCATTAATCATGTCTTTGATTTGCGACCCCAAGCAATCATTGAAACATTATATTTAGAGCGACCGATATACAAACAAACCGCTGCATATGGACACTTTGGAAGAGATGACCTCGATTTGCCTTGGGAAAAACTTGATCGCGTTGATGCCTTGAAGAAAACCATAAAACAATTATAAAAAAGTGCCGCATCCTGCAAATTTGTAGGGCGCGGCATTTTTTAAATCACTGCATAATACTTTCAATAATCATGCGCATGGTGTTTTTATCTAAAAATGTTGGTACTGGGTACTGTGGGTGTGCCTCTTTAAAGGCATCGTCAATCATCGCATCGATTTGATTGGCGTCAATGCAATCAACCGTTGCGGGTAAGTTTAATGCATCGCGCAATGCTTCAATCGCTTCAATAAAATGTTGCGCGTTGGCTTTTTCATCGGACTCTACCTTTTCAAGGTTTAATGCTTGTGCCAGTTCACTAAGCGGTTTATAAACACGCTTCCCATAGGCTTTAAGTACTGGCACTAAGAGCGCTGCATTCGCTTCACCATGCGGAATGCCAAACCGTGCACCAAGCGTGTGCGCAATGGCATGCACATACCCAACATAGGTGCGGGTAAACGCACAGCCTGCTTTGTACGATGCTTTTAACATCCCTTCTCGCGCAGCACTATCATTACCATCTTTTAGCGTCGTTTCTAAATAATCAAATACACCACGCACAGCATCTAGTGCCCACTGGCGTGTTTTTTTCGTGGTTGTTTTTGATATATATGATTCAACCGCATGCGTGAGTGCATCCATGCCACTCGCTGCACTGACGCGTGGTGGTAATGTTTTAATAAGATTTGGGTCTAAAACCGCAACATCAGGCATTAATACCAAATCATTAATCGCATACTTCACATGCCTTTTTTTGTCGTGAAGCACAGCCGCAATGGTCGCTTCACTGCCGCTTCCAGCGGTGGTTGGTACAGCGAATAGTGGCGGACGTTTCTTTCGTACCTTTAATAAACCACGCATCTTGAATAAAGCGCGTTTAGGACGTGCAATTTGAGCAGCACACGCCTTGGCAGCGTCGATTGCAGACCCACCACCAATACCGATAATGCCTTCACACATATTTTCTTCATACAGTGTTTTCGCCTGCATAACATCTTCTTCAGTCGGTTCTTTACTGATGCCATCATAAATAACGGTTGAAAGTTCAAGTGCTTTGCAGGCTTTTAAAAACCCATCCAATAAATTGTATTGCATAACCGCTAAATCACACACAATAAGTACCTTAGATACTTGGTGCAAGCGCACAAAAGTCGGCAACTTTTCGATTGCACCTTCGCCTTCAATTAACGACGGCTCTCGCCAAGGTAATAACTTTGAAACGACAAATAAAAATCGTTGAACGGCTCGATAATAAAGTTTTTTCATCATAAATCCTTATGAATTTGTCATGTATAAGACCCCGATGGTTCCGGCGCCACAATGCGAAGAAATCACACAACCTGCTTCTGTCTCATAAATATTTTTAATGCCTAAATGGGCTAACTGTTCACGAATAAAATCCACATGCTCATGGGCCTCTGAATGGGTGATCATCACAAAATCGGTATCGATATTGCCTTCATCTTTTAAAACGTCATTCAATAAAATCTTAATCCCATTGCGCAATTTTCCACGCGGCTTTTTACCAATGGTCATTTCACCATCCACAACCCGAATGATGGGATGCACTTTAAGCATCGTCCCAACAAAAGCACTGATTGCTTTTAACCGACCACCTTTGTGTAAATACTCTAACGTATCAATAATAAAACGGGTACGAACACGCGTCCTTAGGGTTTCAAGTGCATCCACAATTTCTTTTGCGGACATGCCTTCATCACGCATTTTAACTGCTTTTAAAACCAAAAGCCCTGATCCTGAGGATAAGTTTTCTGAGTCAACCAAATGGATTTTGTCAGAATCAATGGCATTTTTTGCGATGGTCGCGTTTTGTAAGGTTGCGGAAAACTTTTGACCAATACCGGTATAAATGATTTCATAGCCTTCTTCTAAGTGCCGTTCAAAAACCTCTTGAAACATCGCTGGCGATGCCGCCGATGTTTTTGGAATCATGTTAGTATCGGCAACTTTTTTATACATTGCCTCTGTATTCAAATCGATGCCATCTTGATAAGACGACTCCCCAAAATTGACAAAAAGTGGTACCACTTCAATTTCATGGTATTTTATCAAATCTTCGGTTAAATCACACGTACTGTCAGTTATAATTTTGATTTGCGACATAGACGCCTCCTACCTTTTATATCGCAATTATACCAACAATCACCTTGTGGCGCAATGCATGGTTCTTCCAATAAGACAAAATAAAAACCGGCAAGCCGGTTAATAATCATTCAAGTGTATACGTTAAGCGATGCGGTTCTGATTTAGAAGCACTTTTAAATCCCGCGTGTTTCATATAGTCAGCCGATGATGCATCCACATCCGCTGTAATGGTTTTAACCCCACCTTGACGGCACATAGCAATAAAGCCTTTTAAAATCGATTTAACAACGGTTGCGATGCGTAATGAGGTATCAATAAAAAGTCCTTGCAATGCGATGGTATCATCACTATGCAACACCGCATAGAGTAGCCCGCCAACGCGTGAGCCCTTGCGTACTGTATAAAGCAACGCATCCTCATCAACCTCAGCACTTTTAAATAAAGGCATACTTTTTTCATTTTTTAGTTCATATAAATCCAACGCCATAATTGCATCATAATCGCTAACTTCATAAGGAACTAAAGCTATTAAATCACTCATGATAACCCTTCTTTACGCATTATTTCCAAGCGCTATTGTAGCACAACACCCTAACCAATGCAAACCTTGTTTAAGTCTGTTTTTTCCCAAAAATCATCGTCGCAACCGACTTGCCAAGCACATGGATCGAATCGGCTTTTTTTACATGAATTAAACCGTTGAGTGTATCCTTATCTATGATAATAAGCTCATCTCCAAGCGATAATCCTCGTTCATATAAATGCGCAAGCAACGGTTTATGATCAAGCACACGCTGAATCATGAAGCGTTGACCTACAGGAGCATCGTATAAATGCCCATCTGCACGCGGCGCCATTTCACCCAATTGATTGGGAATTGGATTGCCGTGATTACAATACTTAGGTTCGCCAAGATACGTGTAAAGTTTTTCTAATACTAGGGGTGAAGTCGCATGTTCAAGCTGTTCGGCTTCCTCATGGAGTTCATCCCAACGCAAGTGCAGTTTTTCTGACAAGAATACTTCCCACACGCGGTGCACGCGTATCATCCTTACCGCTTCTTTTAATCCTGCATCCGTTAATGTGACACCTTTATAAGGCATAAACGCTAACAACCCTTTATCTTGAATACGGCGTACCATTTCATTGACACTTTGTACGGTATAACCAAACCGTTCGGCAAGTTCAGACAACTTAACCGGTTGGCTTAAATTGCCACCACTCATCTCATAAATCATTTTTAAATAATCTTCTTCAGCTGGGTTCATGTTATGCCTCCTCCATCCAATAAAACGTTTGAACAACCGATCGACCTTCATCTTGTAAACTTAGTAAATCATTATGAACAGCCACAAACTTTTTTCGTTTCGCTAATAAATATATCTTTTCAAAGGTTTGCCGTTTCCACTTTAAATGTTTATGAACTGAATCATAAGCCAATTCATCTTTACTTTCCGCCGTTTTTTCATGGTTTTGAATATGTACCAACAAACTTGCAATCATAATCTGACGGCGCTTTTTAGCGGTCTGGATTAAAGCGCCAATAATACCTTTGGGCGCAAACAGTAACACCAGCAAAAATACCGCAAGTGACGTCGATGCAATCGTACCTGAAATGGTGACATCAAACACTCTCGCCAGCAGTGTACCAAGTATACTATTTACAGTCGCAATGGCTAAAGTTAACACAATTGTCGCAAACAATGTTTTGGTAAAAAACCGCGCGGTAATCGGGGGGCCAATCATTAGCGCAATAACCAAAATCGCGCCGACCGCATTAAAGGCGGCAACGGCAGTTAAGGAAACGAGTGTCATCATGGCATAATGGATGAGCGAAGGCATCAGTCCAAGTACACTCGCAAGTGCCGCATCAAAACTCGTTAACTTAATCTCTTTATAAAACACCGCAATAAACACACTGTTTAATAACAAAACAAGCGCCATAACCACAAGCGAAGTAGGCATGCTAATACCTAAGAATGTCACCCTCTCAAAAATGGCGAACTCCAAATTTCCTAATAACACCATATCAATATCCAAATGTACATTTCTAAATCGCGTGTTGATAATGATTACTGCAATGGCAAACAATAAGGTGAATACAACCCCAATTGATGCATCTTCTTTCACGCGTTTTGTCTTAATTAATGCCTCAATTAAATACACGGTGACAACACCACTCATGGTCGCACCAACAAAAAGCAAAGGAGAATTTAAATCAAGCGTAATCATAAACGATAGTACAATCCCTAACAATACTGTATGCGATATGGCATCAGTAAGCATCGATAGACGTCTTAAAACCAAAAATACACCGACAAGCGACGTTGACAGCGATGTCAATATCGCGATAAACAAAATTTCGACATTCATGAGGCATCCGCCCCCATCAATGTTTTCACGATGTGACGCCCTTTATCAGTCAAAGCATACCCTTCTTCTGTTTTTACCAGTAAGCGGTGCTTTTCGTAACGTTCACACACATCCTCATCACACGCTAAAGCATTGTTTTCATACAAATGAATAAGCGCGCGATACTTTATAATCCGTTTTCTAAAGCGCACCCGTTCAACCATCTGTCGCATTAGACCACGCGTTGGTGAAAATACCAACAGTGTGATGACAATCATACCAAGCACAACCGTAATCACAGGACCGCTTGGTAAATTTGCGCGAGACGCACTGATTAAAGTCCCAAGAAAACCACTGAAAGCACCAATCATCATCGCAATCACGACGTTGCCAGAAAAACGATTTGAAAGTTGACGCGCCGCAACACTCGGCGCAATAATAAGCGCACTCATCAAAATAACACCAACCAGTCGAATGCCAATCACCACAATAATTACCGTCAAAACACTCAAAAGTGCACTGGCAAATCTTTCTGATAACCCAAGGGAACGATAAAACGCCGCATCAAATATGTAAAGTTTTAACATTTTAAAAAACAAAATAATCACGACCCCAACACCAAACGCAATCAAGGCAATCATCATAACATCAGCCCTTAGCATCGTTGCGGCTTGTCCTAAAATAAACCGCGATAAACCCGCTTGTGAAGCCGCGCCCGTTTTTTGAATTTGGCTTAATAGCACCTGTCCAAATCCAAAAAAGCCTGATAAAAGTAACGCCATGGACGCATCAAACTTAATACGCGTAAACCGCTTAATGACATTGAGTAAAAACATTGCAAAAAACGCACTGATCGCTGCACCAAGCAATAACATACTTAATGAACGAATTTGCGTAATAATATAAGCCAAAGCAATACCTGGCAACGCGGCATGCGAAAGTGCATCGCCAATAAGCGCTTGGCGACGCAATGTTAAAAACGTCCCAAGCGCACCAGCGACAGCACCTAAAATCGCGGTTCCTACCATAACCGTTATTAACGTATAACTCCAATCAAACATCAAAATCCCGCTCAATCGACATTAGCGTGTCTGCTTGATACGTTTTGCGAATATTTGATTCAGTAAACACGTGATCGGTAGGCCCGTGGGCAATCACTTTAATGTTTAGTAAAGTTACCCAATCAAAATACTGTGACACCGTATTTAAATCATGATGTACCACCACAACCGTTTTGCGTTTTGCCTTTAACGATTTAAGCAGTTTAACAATCGCGCGTTCTGTTTTAACATCAACCCCTTGAAAGGGTTCATCCATGAAGTAAAGATCAGCATCTTGTACGAGGGCGCGGGCTAAAAACACACGTTGTTGTTGGCCACCAGAAAGCTCAGAAATTTGACGGTTTTTAAAGTCTAACATATCAACTTGCTTAAGCGCCTCAATCGCCAAAGCGCGGTCTTTTTTGCTTGGTCTTTTAACCCAACCGATGTGACCGTATCTACCCATTAAAACCACATCAAAAACCGTTGTAGGAAAATCCCAATCAACACTCCCTTTTTGTGGTACATAAGCGATAGACTTATGCACTTTCCGGTAAGGTTTACCCGAAAAATCCACTTCACCCGTTAACGGCTTAACAAGATTTAACGCCGCTTTAACCAGCGTGGTTTTACCCGCCCCATTCGGTCCAACAATTCCGAGCAATATGCCACGCGGAATGCTCAAATCAACATCCCACAATACGGGTTGTTTGTCATAAGCAACGGTTAAATCTTCTAC
>PWME01000214.1 GCA_003559235.1 Mollicutes bacterium
GTGGCAACATTTCGGCAAAGCGTGTGCCTGGGACGGGGTCACCACCAACACCGATTAATGTTGATACGCCAAAACCACGTTCAACAATCATCGATGTCACTTCATTGGTTAATGAACCGCTGCGTGTCATAACACCAATATTTCCCCGTTTGTAAACACGTTTAATCCAATGTGGAAAAATCCCCATCATGGCACGTTCTGGGGTGATTACACCACTGGTGTTACCACCAATAATCATTGCATTTTTTCGCTTTGCCATCTGGCGAATCCGAACCATGTCATGAAGTGGGATGCCATCGGCAACGGTTACAATTTTTTTGATGCCTGAAGCCATGGCTTCATACAGCGCGTCTTTTGCGAAATGGGGTGGTACAAAGAGCATTGCCGCATCAACGGCATGATGCTTTAATGCTTCTGCAACGCTATTATAGACCAAGACATCGTGAACGCGTTCGCCCGCTTTTCCAGGGGTTACACCACACACAACATTTGTCCCTAAATCAAGCATATGGTTCGTCCAAAACGCACCCTCTTTGCCGGTAATGCCTTGCACGAGGACTTTGGTATCGCGATCGATAAATATACTCATGAAGCATCCTCCTTCGCAAGTGCTACAGCTTTTTTAACCGCTTCCTCAGTATCGAAAAGTGGTTCTAATCCTGCATCACGCAACGTTTTCGTTGCACCTTCTTCGTTGGTTCCGCGTATACACGTCACAATAGGACGGTCTGGTTTTAATCGTTGAATCGCATCGACGATGCCTTCGGCCATAACATCAGCACGTGCAATCGTGCCAAACGTTACGACTAAAATAACTTTAGATGGCACTTTCAAACAAATTTCCATCGCTTTTAAGGCTTTTTTGTAATTAGGCCCACCAAACTCTAAATAATTCGCCACAGAACCACCTTCATAATTAACTAGATCATAGACAGTTGTGGTGAGTCCTGCGCCCGCACACATTAAGCTGATGTCACCATCAAACTCAATGAAAGGGATACCTTCTTGGGCTGCTTCATATTCCGCTTCAGTTTTGTAGTCACCAAGTCCTTTTTCGAATTGCGGTTGGCGGAATAAGGCGTTATCGTCAATTGAAACTTTCCCATCACCAGCAACGAACTCCCCATCTTTCGTCAAGAACAATGGGTTAATTTCTACAAGTTCAGCGTCGTGTTTGGCGAACACATCATATAAGGCAAGCAACACTTTAATAAACGGTTTGGCTTTAGCTTTATCAAAGCCGAGTTGATAAGCGACTTCGCTCGCTAGAAACGGCATCAATCCTTCCGTAAAATTAAACCGTTTTTGAATCAATTTTTCCGGTTGTTCAGCCGCAAGTGTTTCAATGTCAATGCCACCTTCATTGCTTACAATAAGCAACCCAGATGCAGCACTTGCATCGACGGTAATGGATACGTAAAGCTCACGCTCAAAATCAACTGCCGCTTCAACCAAAACATGTTTGATTTGGTCTGGATGATTAAATAGCATTTCGGCAGCCTCTTTAGCTTCTTCTTGTGTTTTAACGAACTTTATTAATCCTGCTTTCCCGCGGCCACCGCGCAACACTTGTGCTTTTAACACACACGGCAACGTAACCGCATCTAAAGCTTTTTCAAGTTGATCTACATGCTCAATCAAAACTCGCTTAGGCGTTTGAATCGAGGCCGCTTCAAACAAATCTTTGGCTTGATATTCATGAAGTTTCATGATGCATCATCCTTAATGCTACGCATAATATCGCCAAAAATTGTTTCTTCTGAAGGTTTAACGGGTTCAAAATATTCTGACAACCACGTAACATTTAAAAAATGTTTATAGTGGATGTTTTCAGTTGTAATATTGCCACCCCACGAGCCGCATCCAAGCGAAACGGTTGAAGGCATGCCATTAAAGAACGCACCACCATTACCAGCTGCTTGTGGTTGGTTCACCAATATACGGCTTGTTTTCATGTGCTTTCCAAGGGTTTCAATATAGGATTTTGTAAAGGTATGAATACCACACGAATGCCCTTTTCCTTGGTTCTCAATTAGGCGTTTCAAAAGCGTAAAAGCATCGCCAAAAGCATTGTAACGGTATACTGCTAAAACGGGGGATATCTTTTCCCTTGCAAGGAGGTCTTCTTCGATATTTTCGTGACCTTTAACAAGCAATGCAGTCGTTGATTCTGGCACATCAATTGCGGCGTCCGTTGCAATTTTAACCGCAGACTTTGCGATAATTTTTGGATTTAATGCACGCATACCTTTTTTGTTTTCAACAAACATATGTTGTTCAAGTCGCTCGCGTTCTTCACCCTTCACAAAATATGCACCTTGCGTTTCTAAGGCCTTTACAAAGTCATCGTAAATTGTATCATGAACAATCACACTGTTTTCTGAAGAGCATGACGTTGCATAATCAAACGTTTTAGACATCAGAATTTTCTTAGCGGCGTCATCAACCATCGCATCTTCAGCAATAATTTGTACAGAATTTCCTGGTCCAACCCCATAAGCAGGTGTTCCAGAAGAATACGCTGCTTTCACCATGGCTGCACCTCCGGTTGCCAACACAACATCGGCTTGTTCCATAAGGTCATTGGTTTTTTCAATATAAGGACTTTCCACAATCTGAATCAAATCTTCAGGTGCTCCTGCTTTTTTCAACCCTTCACGCATATAAAGCACCGCTTGTTTAGACGCCTTTTTTGCACTTGGATGAGGCGCAAATATAACGGCATTTCTTCCTTTTAAAACCGAAATCGCGTTACTGGCTGGAGTTGCCGTTGGGTTGGTTACAGGGGTTAAAGCCCCAACGACACCAACCGGTTTTGCATACTTTGATATCTTTTTCTTTTCATCGTATTCAATAAGACCAACCGAACGAGCGCCACGGATATCATCCAGTACACCGAGCACTTTGTTTTTATGTTTGGTAATTTTGTCTTTCACATTACCCATGCCGGTTTCATCGACGGCAAGTTTTGCCAGTTCAGCAATGTTTTCATCACAATACACTTCCCACCCAACATAAGTACATACACGATCGATGTCTTCTTGTGTGTAGTTTGCGATTGCTTCTTGTGCATCGCGCGCACGCTTAATTAATGTGGGAATATCATGGTCGTTTGTTTTCATATAATCGCTCCTAATCTACAAAGATACCTAATGCACCTATTAACCCTAATAACGCGATAAAGGCAACAGCCGCAAAGGCCAATATAAATAAATCTCTAAAAAGTTTCTGCTTGTCAACCCATTTTGGTGCGCTAGCAAGCGCAAGCGCGCCCATGGTTGAAAATGGGCTCGTTGTTGTAATATGTGAGCCAACGGCAATGGTTGTTGTTAACATCGCAGGGCTTGCAGCGCCACTTAACTCATTGGATAGTTCAACAGTGGTTGGAATAAGGGTTGGCATCACAACACCAACAGCGGATGAAAAAATTGACATAACTCCGCTTAAGATTGCCATGATGGGAATGACGGTTATTTGATTCATCATGCTTGCAAGAAATCCTGTGAGCATGGCAACACCGCCAAGTTCATCCACAACCCCAATCAATACAGCCATCCCACAAATGAGTAATAAAGTACTCCACGGAACCCCTTGAATGGCTTCGCGTTGATCCGCTGCATTAAACAAAAACAATATCGCAGACATGACAAACGCCGCAAAGCCGACGTTAACACCACCGATAATGACCCATAAAACCATCGCGAGCACCGTTGCGAGGGTAACCCATTGCATGTGTGTAAAAGCAGTGGGTTTATCAATCATATAACGCTCACCATTCTTTTTCGCACCACCCATAAACACATAAAGCAATGTGGTGAACAGCGTAATGGCAAAAACATTGGTAAAGTAAATTGCGCCACCAAGTTCACCAACCCCGTGTTCACGCGCTAATGTTAAAGCAACAATCCCATTCGGTGCAAGCGGTGATAAACCGCCTGCGATTGAACCCAGTATAATAACACCACTCATCATCAAAATTGATATGCCAGCTTTCCCAGCAATCATTAAACCAATGGGTAATAGTAAAGCACTTGTAGAAATATTACCGGGTCCAATGGACGCCAAGACAACCGCCAATATATAAAAGATAATCGGAATCAATGCTTTCCGTCCCCGGCTTTGATAAATCATAACCTTGGATAACTTTTCTAACGTCCCATTGAGCCTAGCAATGCTAAAAAGCAACGTCACACCGAACGTTGTGAAAAATAGTGTCATCGGCCAAAAATCAATAATATCGGCAATCGGAATACCACCAAGATAGTATCCTA
>PWME01000075.1 GCA_003559235.1 Mollicutes bacterium
GCTTCATCCATTACTTTTGATAGTATTTAAAGTAGACAATTAAATTTTCATCGTGCACGCGGAACGTAAAGGCGTTCATCATAAAGAGTGTAACACTTTCAGCATCATGAGAATCGTAACCGATTGTATAATCTTGACCAATGGTTAACTCTAAATCTTCATGATTGTAAGGCAGTAACAACGCACCCTTTAATACTTTGGAGTGCACAACTTCGCCTTCAATAAGCTTTTCAATGGCATCTAATAACAGTTTCCCATCATATACTTTATTAATCATTTTAAAGACGTCGTCCCCAACGACCAGTGTGAACGGTTTGCCTACATACGCATCTTCAAGTTTTAAAATACCTTCCGCAATGGCTTGCAAGGTTTCATTGGGATCATCACTCATCGATAGTTTATGCGGCGCAAGATTAACCAATCCTGTTATTTTCGCTTCTTTATTGCCGTTAAAAACTGCATCATCTTCATAGCGTGCCAACGCTTCAGCGGCGTCTTCTAACGCATCGAGGTCAACATCTTTTTTGCCGCGCAATACGTTGTCAAGTTCCCAACGCGAAAGCGTAAACGTTGCGCGCGATTCAAGCAATGGTTGTACATCGTAAAGCCCGCTTTTTACAGCCGCATCTTTATCCGTTTTTAAAAGTTTTAAAGTCCCATTGGATACCGCGGTCGTTGACAATGAATACGGTCCATCAACATGCAACACTTTACGCGCTGACAATGTCGTCTCTAAAACATCGACAGCGGTTTCGTTTATTTCATCCCACGCTTCAGCCGCAATGGGTGCTAAGCCTTGCTTAAATAAATCCATTATCAGCCCTCCTATTTTTTAAGTTTCCCAATATTTAATGTCTTACCTGGTGACGTCGCTTCATGGCCATGGTCATGATCGCCGTGATGGCCAGTGATCGGTCCTTCTTTAAATAAATTATCCCTTAACTCTTCATCGAGTACTGGCAACTTGCGACGCAACCATTCGAGTGCCATCGCCGCATGCTCTGTTTCTTCATCGCGGTTATGTCTTAAAATTTCACGCAGTGCTTCATCTTTGGTGACAGCCATGCGCTGGTTATACCAATCCACTGCCTCAAGTTCTTCAACCAAACTGCGTATGGCGCGTGTTATGTCACGCGTCTCATCATCGAGCTTCTCATACGGTTCATGATATTGATCCACTATCCATTCCTCCTTAATATTAATTACAAAATTAGTGTATCATGGTTGCCAATAAATTTGAAACAATTTGACCCATAATGCAGTGAGCAAAAGAAAAAAAGTCCCTATGAGATTGTGAAATTTCACACCGTATCTAGGGACTTATTTATAAACTTCACTTTTGTTTATTGTAATCAATGATATTCCGTGTTTGATATAAGGTTGAATTATAATGCGTAATCGTATATTCAAGCAATTGGTGTTCAGCGCCGTAACTTAAACGCTCTCGCTTTAACAAAGGAATGTCATCATTGATTTTCAATAAGTTTGTCAGTTTAGGAATGGGTTTTACTGCACTAACCGTATCTTCAAAGTAATCAAAGCATACGCCATGGTCGGTCAAAAATTGATTTAAGGTTCCATAAATGACTTCAGGTTGATCAGGGATTTCTGTCATTGGGTAAAGGTAGGTATCAGAGAATAAAAGTGGTTGACCATTATATCCGCGTAAACGCTTGAGGTTGTAAAGTTTTTCACCGGGTTTAAGGTTAAACAACTTTATTAACGAAGGACTAGGATTGATATGCGTCAACGAAGCATGCATTGTCTTAATTGGCCTTCCCATTTCTTTCATTTCATGGGTTGAGCTACGAATAAGCGTGAAATTTGATAGCGATGAACGGTTTTGATAAACAATTGTACCAAGCCCGCGTCTTCTCGTCACATAATCATCCGCAGCGAGTTTAGAGACTGCTTTACGAACCGTGACACGACTCACGTCAAAAGTTTTCGCAAGGTCATTTTCACCAGGGATAACATCACCTTCACGCCATACCCCATCATCAATGTTTTGTTTGAGAATGTTATATAGCTGTTCATAGAGTGGATTATTATCACGTTTGTCGAGTTTCATAGCCACGCTTCCTTTCCCTATTGCTAAACATCTAGCACCATTATAGCACGAAACGAAAAAACTGCATGCTGTCTAAAACACATTTTTACTCTTCACGCATTTCATAATGAATCGCCAACCACATGAACATTTCTGCTATCCCTGTTTGATCCAATAAATTTCTTGGGTTTTCATTAGGCCATGAAGCCGTCCAATCTGGTGGCAAGAATCCTTCTGAATCACGATGGTTTTCCCACCCATAATTTAGTGATTCATGAAAACTGTCTATATAAGCAGCCGTATTTTCTTTATCGTATGGGTATAGTTTGACAAAGCCTTGTAACAACAATGCATTAAACCATGCCGTTGACGGATAGGTATTAACCCCAGCTGCCATGTAAGGCACTGCAAAAACGTTGTGGGCACCTTCAGCGGTTCTTTTTGCACGAACTAGATAGTCTTCATCACCGGTGATTTCATAAAGTGCAACGAGTGACGTAATGACAAATCCTGAATTGTACGTCCAATATACTTTTTGAATATCTCCAGCAATAATTTCACCGTCAACATACTCTGATGTCCATGCATTCCAATGGACATGATTGGCTGGGTTTTCGAGTGTATCAATAAACGCTAACCCCTTTTTTGCCCATTCTAAATAATATGCATCGTTGGTTATATCATACAGTTTTGCGCCTATATAAACGACTGGTGTGGTTGCTGATAATCCTCTTAACAATGCATCCCAATCGGTTCTGCCTTCAGCCCAAAAAATACCACCCAAATCAGACCATCCTAATTCTACCAAATACTCGTAAATGGCTTTTGTCTCTTCTAAGTACCATTCCTCGCCAGTTTCTTCATACGCATACAAAAACTTTTTCGCAACCCAGCCATTATCATCAAAAAACACATCGCCAGCACCTTGACCACGCACACCACGCGCAGATGCATATGCTGTATATCCATCCGTTCGAACATCTTTAAAATACTCTAAACCATCTAAGAACGCATGATACGTGTTCATAACACTTTCATCATCTTCAAACAATCGAATGGCAAGTTCATTCATGCCCATTGTTGAAAAGTATGGCCATAAGAAAGCGGCTTGACCTGTATCGGGATAGAAATGGTTTAAATGTAGGGTATCTTCATCCCAATAATGGTCCCAAACCAAATCACGGTACACGCGTGCCCTTGCTAGATTAATGTCGTGCAATGACATGGTTTCATTCCCTTCGTTGTCTTCCTCATCGCCACCGCATGCAATGAGACTAATGCTTAAAGTTATCAGTAAAAATCCTACCATTATTTTCTTCATCATAGTCTTCCTTTCATCTTACATGTGCTTTTATGATTGTGCAAGAACGCTTAGGGTGCTTAGGTCTAATCATGACACTGGATACATGAGCTGGGATAATGAATGTTTCTGCATAATGAATTTCGTAAGGCTCAAATGAACCATCAACGGATTCAATCACCGCAGCTTCACCATCGACAAGGTTTGCCATATTCACACTACCATGCGTTGTTATTGTTACCGCTTCATCAAACTGGACCCGTCGCGTTTCAATAAATTGCCGTTCATGAAGTCCAGTTATGGTTTCGGTATCGTTAACTTTTTTAAATGGATTTATTAATTCTCGCTTCACCCATTTTGTATCACGATCAAACTGAATTGATGCAAGACCATGCTCAAGGTGAATTGGGCGTGGTAATCCGTCTAAACCGAGTCGTCCCCAGTCCCATAGTTTAAAAGTGAATATGTAGGGGGTTGCACTAATTTCAAGCACCATGGTATTGACGGCACTACAGTGGATGGTTCCAGCGGGAATAGAGATATGGTCATGTTTTTTAACCGGGAATTTGTTTATATATTTCTCGGCTGGAAACAATGCTTTCCCATTGCTGGCTTTTTTTAAATCTTCGATGAATGCTTTTTCATCAATGGCTTCTTTGACGCCTAAATAAATAGCACCTTCATCCGTTTTAGCATCTAAAATATAATACGACTCATCTTGCGTATAACGCATCCCAAACTTTTCTTGAATGTATTCCGTTAAAGGATGCACTTGTAATGACAGGTTTCCACCTTCCATCGTATCAAGTAAGTCGAATCGGATTGGAAACTCGGTTCCGAATCGACCATGTACACGTTCTCCAAGAAGTTGACTTGGCCGAAAGTAGACAACATCAACCGCTGGAAACTCAAATCGTATATCGTTGATGAGAACACCGATGCTGTTTTCCTCAGGCACACCATCAAATGACCATGCATAATTGTCAGATGATTTGTCTAAACGACACACTTCTTTCATCCACTGACCGCCCCATACGCCGGGATCAAAGTAGGGGACCAAACGAAATGGCCGGGATGAAAACATATCCAGTATATTGTTATAAGTTGTTTGATCAACCATCTTAAGTGAAGATTCATCATTTCCATCGATGATAAAATCTGATTGTGGCATAATACGCTTTTTTAGTTTGTCTGCGACACGCCATTCGATAAAATATCCACGTTTAAATTTTTGAAGCACGTCATTGCCATGATTGTTATCAAAAAAATTAGGCATTCCACGTCGGTAACGCTTATGAATTTCCCAGCGAGAAAGATTAACATAAACCGTATTTTCACACGATAACAACGTTGCACCAAACCCAATCACTGCAATGGAACCTTTCGCTTGCTTCACGATTGAACTGAGTTCGTCAAGTTTTTGGTGGTCATAAAAATCATCAATGGTAAAAGGTGCCATGTAGCCAAACACACGATCGTTGGTAATGAATCGATTTAACATGTTCGCAATGGTTTGTTCATCTTTTAATGCGGTTTCAACATCAATGATATGATCGAAGTTTAGCGGTCTAACAACTTGTTCAATAAAACGCGCTTTATTGACACCGGGATAAAGTTCAAATGCGATTGTTGAAAAGTTTTTTGACTGTAATGTATCGACAATCGATTTGACACCTTTAACTGCTACGGAATTATATGCATCTAGATTCAATGCCGGATTATTATCATACTGAGATGTAAAATTAAGATAGGACATGGCAATGCTCCCTTCTGAAAACTATTCACATGGTTACTTGAGTGTATGCGGCGTTAATGTAAAACGGAAACGTGCATTGTCTTCATACCACATGACAAAATTGGTGCCCCATACATTGTTAAACAAGTTAAAATGGATACCACCTTCAAAAGAAGGTTTACGTGATTTATAGTGTAAAATTTCTGGTGTTCCTAAGGCAACAACCGCGGCATCATAGGTTTCTAGTTTGACATGCTTGACGTTATTGCCAAGTATGATATCTTTGGTTACTGCATGAGTCATCGTTCCACCGTTTTCGACAATACGGCTTGGATCGATTGGTGTTCCGATTTTTGATAATGTGGCATGTGATGATACGATCGGGTTGAATGTTAACCAAATCGCTTCAGGCATACGATTGGCTTCTTTGTTGTACCAGTCTACTTCAATCCCAATACTTGAACTAAATCGATACGTAATCTTCGCCCATTTCGGAGCCCCTTCTTTTACATACGCCTCTTCATCAAAACGTAACGAAATGGTTAGTTCATCACCATCTTTAGATCGGGTCAACTTTGTGTCTGTAACGATTGGGTCATAACTGTAAGATGTGCGCTTAGGGGTCACAAGCTCAAGACCAGGTTTCCCAAAATCGCCATAACACCAAACGTGATTGACTGCGATGTTTCTTGTATAGTTTTTCCACCACTCGTTATACTGTTCATGGCCGATCGCTTCATAATGTAGATGTGCTAATGGATGTTGCGCATCGGCGAAAACCGAACCATCAAGGGCTTCTAAATAACAAATAGCACCATCACTTCCAATACGCACTTTGAAGTCACCCAAAGTCAACGTTTTCCCAACGTATTCGAGGGAATTTTCTTCGTGTAATCTAGGAGTTTTGGGACGCAAAGAATCTACTGACAGTTTAGCTTCTTGCTTGAGTGGTGTTGGTAACGCATCAATTGCCTTATCGATATGGGCCCGTTTTTCAGCCCAAGAATGTTCATACAAACTATATCGGCGGTTATCCCAAGATTTGCTGGTATACGCCAACTCTGGAATCGTGATGGACTGCATAGCATGATGCGATGAAAAAGATGCATCCGCGTCCACAAGATCAATTTCTCTTGCCTTTTTGAAGGCGGCTTTTTCATAGTTCTTAAAATCAAAGAGATGTCTTTTAATGTCCATGCCCCACGTATGTTCTGGAATCGCCATTAACTCATAATCAAATACAGATAAAGCGTGTTCAAGGTTTTTAAATGACTCTTGTTTTATCCACTTGCTTCGCAAGCGCATTAATGCTCGATAAGCTGCAACTTTATAAGGATCTGATGCCACACCATGAATCCAAGAGTCACCAATTTCATCGGTTACCAAGGGCAACGTATGTTGAATCGATTCAAGGGCTTTGGCATAGTCATCTAACGTTGAAGCAATCACGTTATCATTTGGACGAGACGTTTGAATTGCTTCAAACAGTTTTTCGGTTTCCAATGCGTTTTGTGGTCCACGATTATCATGCGTATGACAAAAATGCAAAACATGATTGAATCCCTCAATTTCTAGGGATTGACCATAATCACCGTCATAAGCAACAATAATTTCATAACCTTCATCATCCCGCCAACGAAAAATCCTTGGGACTTCGGGCACTGCAGATGCCCCATTAACACCAATATGAAGAAACTTGATACCAGCTTGTGCTAACGGTTTAATGATGGCTTTGGTATGACCAGGCACATCGGTCATCTTTGCGGCAATGGTTTTACGTTGAAACTGTTGATCAAGCTTTTTGCTTATCGATAAAGCAAAGTCAAACGTTTGTGGATCAGCGAGTTCACTATGGAAAGTGTATGGCAAACCATGCCACACAATGCTTCCTGATATTAACGCTTTTTTCATGATTGATTGCTCTGCCTCAGTGGCATTTCGCAAATAGTAATCAACCAAAAATGCGCCAAGCGTCCAAATAAATTTTGGTTCATTAGCGTTTTTATTTAACGCCAACGCAGTCTCCACAGCTGCTGGTATATATTGCGTCATATAGCGCGACAATACATCTTCTGCATGGTCTGTGAAACCATAATCAAAATGGGTTTTGTAAATTACATGTACAGTTTTGCGCATAAATTCTCCACCTTTGGTGCCTTATGCCGCCAAAAAACGGCGGCATAGGGCAAGCAATGTTATTCGATTGTTTTCGTTTCACCTTCAACAAAGGTAATCACTTCATCGTCAATCATAATATAGCCGTGCTCAAAGTTTTGATAAGCAACGCCTTCGTGTTCAAAATCGTTTCCAAGCGGTGCACCAAATTGACCAATGGTCATTGGAACATCGTCAATGACAACGGCAATGCCTGCATAAGCCAAGAAAAATGCATCTTTTACAACAAAAGCTGTTTCTAAAGTTTCGTTGAATGCAATTACGATACCACGCCCATCACCCCAAGGGTTTGCACTTGAATCCGTATTGGCAAAATCTTGAACTAAGATGCCTTCCCAATCTTTAACACCAGAAGCTGCATTACCCATATTGAAGCCTTCATTGAACATCACTAAATAGGCATCAATAAACGCATCTGTGATGGTTTCTTGATCAAATCCATCGGGTAAAATATGCGTATCAGTTATTTGACCAACATTGCCAGGCACACCCTCTAGTGGAATCTCCGTTTCTAGCGCATAATCAAAATGTACATTCGCATGGAATGCGAGTGTTTCAGGCGCATCCAAAACAAAGGTATAGTAACCATTTTCAAAGTTTTGATACACTGAGCCGTCAATAATAATACGATTATCAATAGGCGCGCCTGCAGCAGTTAAATTGCTTACTTCAGGGTTGTTAAATACGTAAGCGCTAAAAATGCCATCTTTAACACTAAATGCCGTATCCAGTTCAAGGTTATAAACGATGGCCATACTGACACCATGCCATGGATCACTACCTGTTGAATCTGGTGAAAAGAAATCTTGCATGTAAATGCCTTCCCAAATAAAGGCGTCACGCAATGGGGTTCCTGGATCAAATTCATCGTCGAGTAAGCGTCCATATTCCGCAACCATAGCAGCGGTTAATGCATCTCGTTTTTCTTGCGTCCAAACATCATAGTTTGCATCAGGACGACCAATATTATCGGTTACATCAGGCACAAAATCAATCACATCTCCCGTTGATTCATCAATGTGTTGATTTAAAACAAACGCGCCATCTTCTGGTGTATCCTCCATAAAGATGTAATGACCGTTTTCAAAGTTTTGGACAACATGCCCATCGACCTCAAAGACATGTGAAACTGGGGCTCCAGCAACATTCTTTCCATCGACTTCAGGATTGTTATAAACATACGCGCTAAAAATGTAATCTTTGATAATAAACGCAGTTTCTAACTCTAAGTTATACACAATGGCCAATGATACACCCAAATTAGGATCTTGCCCTAAAGAATCTGGTGAGAAGAAATCTTGCATGTAAATGCCATCCCATATAAATACATCACGTGCTGCAGATCCAAAATTGAATCCAGTCAATCCGAGTGTTTCATATGCATCACGCATTGCTTCTTGCATGGTTTCTCTTTCTTCATCACTCCATGGCTCAAAGTGCGTATCCGGACGTCCAACGCTTTCAGGAATGAAGAAATTGGCGTGTAATACTGTAATGTCAAAGGTCTTTTCCTCTTGATCGCCATTTAAAGTTAATATGGCGGTTAACATCACATCAACATCTTCTTCATGATAAGCAGGTTGTTCAACGGTCCCATCATTCGCAACTATGTCAGGACGATTGCTTGACCATTCAATAACAGCACCATGCAAACCTTCTTGTGGTAATCCAATATTTGAAGTTATACCGTCTAAGGCTCCATTTTCAAGTAAAACAATTTCAAGACTTGTGACGGCTTCATCGAGTAAATCTTCATTTGGGTCATCTTCTCCCTCTGCAGGGACACATGCAGCAAATAATGCAACAACAAACAAAATCAAAATCATAAACCATAATTTTTGGCTACACTTTTTCATAATCTTCTCCTATTTTTTATTTTTGATTACAATCATTGCACCAACACCACTCAATGCAACAACACCAAGCGTAATGCCACCAATAACAAGCCATAATGTTGATGAATCATCAGTTGATTCTTCATCGGTTGTATCATCATCGACATCATTGGTTTCTCCAAAGGTTCTTCCTTCAAAGAAACGGTAAGATTCACCATCGGCAGAAGTTTGCACATAACCTTCTGAAAACTGTTGAATAAACCAACCATCTTGTGCTTCAACCATCTCACCAGTGGCGTAACCAGATTGATAGTATATTGTTTGGAAACTAGAGAGAATAACATCATGCACTAAGAAAATCTCTAAAGTTTCAGGGTTAAATGTTAACTTCGCATTAGAGTTGAACACAAAACCCGTACTATCCCCGCCTTGTAAGCTAAGTTTAAGCATGCCTTCATGCAATTCTCCATTACTCATACCAGGGCTCCAAATATTGATGCCCTCATCCATAGGAACACCAGGATGAAAACCAGATTCGAATAAATCATTGTAAGCATTTGTGAAAAGTTCCAAATAAAACGCTTCATCAAGCACGTTACCGTCTTGATCGACATAGTTCAATGGGGCAGTAAATGTCGGTGACATCGTAATCTTATCCACAAAACTACGCGGAACTTCTTCAAAGTTTTCATCAAATTCAAATCCAACGCGTAAATCTACAATGCTACCTTCTTCATCTAATACCATATAGCCATACTCAAACTGTTGATAACGATGCGTGTCGCGCTCAATGGCTTCTGACATTGGCGCCCCTAAGACACGATGACCACTAATGTCATAGCCAGTACCAGGCAGTCTATTAAACGCATCAAGCATATCGCCCTCTAATACAAGCGTTTCACCATCAAATCGAAGGAACACAACCAACTCTCTATCGTTGGTTTCATCACGATAGTGTTGATGTACATAACCAGGCCGCACTTCCACAAGACCAGTAGGCATAAGTTCTTCATCATCTAATGCTTGATAAGCTGCAGTAAATCCATTCAAAACGTCCTCTGAATCAAATCCTTCAGGTAAGGAGCGTTCAGCAATAAGAGAGATTAATCCAATCAACTCAGCGCCAAACAACTCATAGGTATTACCATCTTGGTCAATATTGAGATCTGGTGTAAAGGTTATGACACCATCTTCAATATGAACATATCCCTTTTCAAAGTTTTGAACCATCGCATCCGCAATCGCAAAATCATCACCACGTGGTTCACCTAAATCAGAAATATCAATGGACTGATCTTCACCAATGGTTGTGCCTGCGTAGACTAAGAAGAACGCATCACGCACGCGGTGAACACGACCAGTAATTGAATTTAACGCCAACACAGAATCACGGCCGTCGCCCCACGGTGTTACAGAAGAGTCACCATCCGCAAAATCTTGAACATACACGCCTTCCCATATTTTTACTGAAGTGTAAGGAAATCCAAGATGATTTCCAGCTTGTGTTTGTTCTACATAAGCAGACACGAAAGCGGCTTCTATGTCACTTGCAGTAAGGCCCGCAGGCAATGTCATAACACTTGAAACATTACCAATATTCGCAGGAAGTCCTTCTAAAGGCACTTCTTCGCCCAACGCTTCATCAAAATGAACCCCACCACCAAAATACGGATCAACATTTCCATCTAAATCAATACGGTAATACCCATTCGCAAAATTTTGATAGCGAAAATTATCAATTTCAAAATCATTGCCAATGGCCGGGCCCATGACACCTAAGTTAGGAAGTGAGGCATGATTAAACGTGTATGCAGAGAAAAATGCATCACGGACTATGAAAGCCTCTTCTAAAGTCGGGTTGTACACAATCCCTAAACTGAAGCCATGCCAAGGGTCGCTTCCTGTAGAGTCAGGTGATACAAAATCTTGCAAAACAACCCCTTCCCACAATGTTGCATTACGGGCAGGTTGACCAAGGTCAAACCCCGTAGCTGCAAAATCTCGATAAGCATCGCGCATCGCCTCACGCATCGTATCTCGCTCCACTTGTGACCAACCATCAAAATGTTGATCACCAGTTCCTACACCTTCAGGAACATTGGATGCCATGATACTCATCGAAGTAAAACCAACAACACCAAGTAACGCCATTAATACCAAAAACCGTTTCATGCTTCTCAAAACAATCACTTCCTTATTTTTTTATGTTTAACGCATTGTTGTAACAACACTACGCATAAAATATCTTTGTGCAATGATAAATAATATAAATGGGAAAATAGACATAATTAAGCTGATGGCCATCATCGGCCCATAAGCCACTGGATTTTCAGCAACAAACTGTTGAAGTGCGACGGTCAAGGGACTTCGCTCACTACCCGGAGTTAAGATGATATTCGGCCACAAAAACGCATTCCATGCACCTTGAAAAGTAAAAATTGTCAATGTAATAAGTGCGGGCTTAACAAGCGGTAAATAAACACTCGCAAAAACGCGAAACTCACTAGCACCATCAATTCTTGCTGCTTCACCGATATCATCAGGAATCGTTTTAAAAAATTGTCTTAAGAAAAATACCGAGAAAACTGTAATCGCGCCAGGCAATATAATGCCTGCATATGAATTTAAAAACCCACTTCCGCCTTGTCCGAATAAATTATTACCCCCAGCAAATGGAAACCGCAAAATAACCAAATATGCTGGTAACATGGTCACCACACCCGGAATCATGAGTGACAGCAACAATACTTTGAAAATGCCATCGCGAAAACGAAATCGGAGTTTCGCAAAGGCATACGCAGCGAGTGAACCAAAAGTCAAATTCGTTATGATGACAAGTCCAGTAATGACAATGGTATTCCATAAGTAACGCATCACGCGAACCCGTTCAAATACACGGCGAAAATGGTCAAACGTTATCTCAGTAAAGAACCAAGGTGCGGGAACTTGATTAATCGCATCTGTTTCCCTTACAGAAATAAGAATTTGCCAATAAATCGGTAATATCATTAATGCCGCAAAAACGATTAATACCAATGAAGTGATGACAAATCGCCAATGTTTCATAAACCATTGTTTCATGATTTCACCTCTTTAGTAGTCGTCTCTCGTGAGACGTTGCGACAGTAATGTAAAGACAATGATAACGATAAACAAAATTACCGATTGTGCACTGGCATATCCCATGTTAAAACTATCAAACGCATTCATGTATATTAGAAAAACTGGTGTGGTTGTACTGCCCGCAGGCCCACCACTCGTTAATGCATAGATTTGGTCATACAATTGAAAACTGCCTATGATAGTCATTGTCATAACAAAGAAGGTTGTCGGTCTCAACAAGGGAAAAATAATCCGCCAAAACATATTCATGCTTGAAGCACCATCAATTTCTGCTGCTTCTACCACCTCTTTTGGAATTCCGCGCACAGCTGCTGAATAGATGACAATGTTAATCCCAAGAATCATCCAAAGACTCATTAAAGCAATAGATGCCATGGCCGTTGAAGGATGATAAATCCACTGCGGTAAGTTTTGACTTTGCATTCCAATCAAACGCAGTATTTGATTTAAGGTTCCATAAGTTGGATCAAACATAAAACGCCAAACCGCAGAAGCAGCAATAATAGAAAGCAATGCAGGTAGATAATATATACTTCTAAACACTTTGGCGTCTTTTCGATTATTAAGCATGAAGGCAACAACCATGGATATTAAAACAACCGAGGGCACAACGATGGCTACATAAACCGAGACATTTCTAAAAGATTGTAAAAACACAGGATCCACAGTAAATATATTGATGTAATTTCTTAACCCTATCCAC
This sequence comes from Mollicutes bacterium, assembly GCA_003559235.1. Classification (GTDB taxonomy): domain Bacteria; phylum Bacillota_I; class Bacilli_A; order Izemoplasmatales; family Izemoplasmataceae; genus PWME01. Next base: position 12,922 of record PWME01000075.1, read on the forward strand.
CGTGGGGCGTCAAATACCCCATACCGTGTAAAACTCAAATAGACAGCTACAACAATTGGAATTGCTGTGAAAACTAAAAAGAATAATACAGCAGGTGCAATAAATATATACCCTGCCTTATTACTTTTTGGTCGCTTCATCTTCGCTACATTTTGATGGTTCATGGTTTATTCTCTTTCCAATGCAAGGGTTCTATCACCAATACGCTTTATTTCTTCAAGTGCTTTAGCAACAGTCATATTATCCATTTCTAGTTCCAATTTATCGATGGTTGGAAACACGGCTTGGACTTCAAAGTTAATATAACCAGGTACAACAGGTCGAACGCGGTAATGTTCAATTTCATCGATGACTGAACTAAATAGCGGATGGTTCTTTATACTGTCAGATTCCCACAACGTTATGTTGGCTGGTAATGCAGAATATATGTCAGTGTATGCAAGCAATGCTTCTTGATCATTTGTCCACCATTGCATGATATCCCACGCATTATTCGGGTTTTTAGCGCCCCGTGGAATAACCAAACCATAGCCACCAATGACACCACTTTGTACGCCATCAATTGGCCCTGCTGGTACACTGATAAATTGCATGTCGATGGACGCATTGCGCGCTTTTACTTGACGCTCAAAGTACAGTGGGCCAAATGTCATCGCCAAGCGATTACCTGCAAAGGCGTCTATAGGATCTATCCCGCGAGTATATAATGGGGGATCATGACGATAAAAATCATTGAAAAATTCTAATACTGCGGTTCCTTTGGTATCGTCAATATTGACAACACCATTATTTTCATCAATGATTTCGCCACCAATAGTCAATAAAAAGCTATAAAACGCACCCCGTAAAGCGTTAATGTTAAAGCCTGTTGCCGTAACATTTCCTGACTGATCATGACGCGTTAATTGGACTGCAGCATGATATAACTCATCCCATGTTGTAGGAACAGTAACATAATCAGGATCACTTGGCGTTAAATCAGCATTATGTGACTCAACCATTCCCATATTGACCCAGATACCCCAAGGATCAATATCTACAGGCAACCCATACAATGCAGAATCATGCTTAAGTTCTCGCAATGCCTCTGCATAAAAAATGTCAGTATTCATTCCATCACGTTCAACGAGCTCATGTAGTTCATACAAAAACCCCTTGGGTGCATACGTTGCTGTGTCAGGACGTGGCCATAATACCAGATCCGGTAAGTCACCTGCTAACCGAGCAGCCGCTAAGCGAACACCAAGCCCTTGAACAGGAACATATTCTAACGAAATGCCATATGGGTTATTATCACTAACAAACGCCATAGCTTCACGGATATCATCAGCATCCGTTCCAGGAACTTCTCCCCATATGACAAGATTTGTTGATTCATTACCGTTGTTACCATCAAACACATCAAGTATCGATGTGTCGTCATCACCGCCACATCCTAAAATTGCCAAAGCAATTACAAAAGATAAAAACAATAATGTTAGTTTCTTCATAAACATCCTCCATGAACAGAATTTTTCGTATTGACAAATGGAAGCGCTATCTATCACAAATGGATTATAATACAATAACAAAATATTGTCAATACATTTAAAATACATTTAAGTCCTTTGTAATACATATAAACCCAAAAATAAACCACCCCTAACGTGAGAGGTGGTTTGTGACTACTAACCCATCATTTCATGAAAACTTGTTTTGCACGGCGTGCTGCACCAAGCGCTGGGTCTAACTTAGGCGCATGAACGACCCACGGTTTATGATGGTTTCTTAGCGCATTTTCAAACTGCATTTTGTAATAGGTATTCGCATTGCCTAGTGATCCGATAACGCCGAGTTCATAATTATCCAAACGAAGATTTCTATCAACCGCAAACACCATTTCAGCAGCCGCACGTGCGGCTTGATCACAAATATCTTTCGCGTGTTCATCACCTTGATCAGCGAACGCTGTAACCAACTGTGCAAGTTGTGCAGTTTCTCGGCGTCTATCAAACATTGTTTCATACATCACGGTTGCCGTTTCACGGTTATGTACGTGTAATGTTTCCATTAATGCACGAATCAATGGGGTCATGGTGATACGACCATCTAATGCTTTTCCAATGCATGACAAAGCGTGTTTTCCTAAGTCATACGCACTGCCGGGGTCACCCTCTTTGAAGGTATACCCACCACTGCGGTGGGTGTTTCCGTCTTCATCTATGCCAAAGGCAACACTGCCGGTGCCTAAAATGATGATCACGCCACTATTTTTATCCAAAGCCCCATAAAAGGCTGCATACACATCATTTTCCACAGTAATCGGACAATCAACTTGTAAGGCTTGCTTTAATGAAGCGGCAAACCGATTTTTATCATCTTGACCAACAATATCACCTAATCCAGCAAAAATTCCCGCAAGTGGGTTTGTGGTTTGGTTCAACGCTTCTTGAATCGTCTTAGTAACAGTTTCCACCGCTTGAGAAAACCCAATGCTGCGGTAGCTTGATGGGCCACCTAATGCTTCACTGATTACTTTACCTTTAGCATCAACAACCATCACTTTGGTTTTTGAACCCCCACCATCAACCCCAACAAAAACTTCATGATTAACCAAATTCATCACCTCAATGTTACGCGTGCTAACTGCATCGCGCCATGTAATCGATAAGAGGATTCACTTGATACAAACAAGAAATCACCCGCTTGAATCGCTTTTTCATCAACAAAACCGTTTCCTTCAATGACGATTAAAAAGTCGCCATACGTATGGGCAGACATCTTTTCACCAGTGGGTGAGACAATGTCAAAGCCAAAATAGCGCTCATCATGGGTCTGTTTTACTTGAGCATCGGGTACGTTAACCACTGACAATGCCTCTTCAATGTGCAGTGGTCTGCGTTTTCCTTCTTCTAAACGGTTATAATCGTAAAAGCGATACGTAATATCACTAGATTGTTGGACTTCAAGTAATAAAGTGCCTTTGCCAATGCCATGCAACGTGCCAGCATCAATAAAGAAATAATCTTTGGCGCTAACTGGGACTTTTTGAACAATACTTTCAATTGTATCGTTTTCAATGTGTTGCTTTA
>PWME01000010.1 GCA_003559235.1 Mollicutes bacterium
AATCCGATCTATATTCGCTTGGAACGTACGAATATACGTTTCATGTCCAGTAGAATATCCGCCCGTTGAATCTGAGAAAAGCGAACTAGCAATGCGGGCATCGTGTCCTTGTGCATTCGCTGCTTCAGTTAAAGCTTGTACGGTTGCCTCAGGCACAGACGTTTCCATAAACACGGATTTAACATTTTTCTCAACCAATAGATTCGCCAAGCTTTCAATGTCGCGAATACTCGCTTCTGAAGCGGTAGAAATACCTTGAATTGCGTATACTTCAACACCATACGCTGCCCCAAAATAAGCAAACGCATCGTGCGCTGTCACAAGCACGCGCTTTTCTTCTGGCAGTTCATTAACACGATTTCGAACATAAGCATCAAGCATACGTAATTCTTGATTGTATGCTAAATGTCTTGCTTGGTAATGCGCTGCATTACTTTCATCAATTTCGCTCAATGCATCCGCAATCACTTCTGTTAAACGTGCCCAAATCATCACATCAAACCAAAAGTGTGGATCGGGCACCCCTGCTTCTTCAAACAAAACCTTCTCTTCATCCACAAAATCGCTTAAACGAATAACAAACGCATCTGATAAGTTACCAATCACTTCGCCCATTTTTTCTTCTAAATTAAACCCGTTGACCACAACCAAATCCGCTGACATTAAAGCTTCTGTATCACTTTGCCTGGGTTGGTAATCATGCGGGTCAACCCCAACATCCATCAATGTAACGACATTAACATAAGGACCTCCAACATTGCGAACCAAATCACCGATATACGTTGTCGTTGTCACAACGGTTGGTCGGTCATCCTCATTGCTTCCTTGACATGCCGCAACACTAAACACCGCAAACATCATCACAAATATCAATACTATTTTTTTCATGCAATCATCCTCATGTTTTATGGTATACCTTAAATCTAAATTAATGGTATCATTACAAAGGGTGATTGTCAATAAAAAACCCCCAATAATGGAGGTTATTTGGAAAGGCGATGACGACGATCTTTAATAATACAAGCGCCATTTGCGTCCACTTCATCACAACGTACAAGCGAATGACGTAATCCAAACGGTCCTAACAACTCATATACCAAGGTTCCAACCACGACAATCACAACCATCATGTTTGCATTGGGTGTCGCTTCTAAACGAATACGCGCATACATAATCAACCCGATTGCGGCTTGAGCTTGTGGCAATAAACAAAACCCTAAATACCGTCTTACATTGCGCGAAGATTTCCCCAACATGCCACCAAGATACGACCCTGCAACTTTTCCAACAATCCGAAACACCACATAGACCGACCCAAAAAGAATCATCCCACGCCATGGCACACTGTTGAGTCCATCGGCAAGCAAGAATACCATCTCAGCCCCAACCACCGTGAAAAATGCAATAATGACAGGCGGAGAAAACGTATCAAGCATTGATTCCGTTTCATGTTTGGCAAGTTTAGTGGATGTATTCGCAAAAGTAATCCCTACAACCATTGGCAGTAAAACAGGCGAAAGATGCACTGAGACACCAAAGAAATCAAACCCGCGATTTGCGATGGCAATGGATGCCATAATGCTTGCGACGGTACTCACAAACACAACCATATCTTTATCAATATCTTCATAATCAAGTTGCCAAATAATAAACCTAAGCACAAGACCAATAACAACCCCAATAATGATAGAAAAAATCAATTCATAAATCGGCCCATGCAAAATGGCCGCAAATGTCATCGGATCCCCTGATTTAGTCGTAACTGAAAATGAGAGTACAATACCAAAAACAATAATCGCAAACGCATCTTCAATGCCATGCAATGGCACAAGCGTATCAGTTAGTTCACCTTTTGTTTTATACCGTTTGGTAAGCGATAAAATCGGGCCAGGTTCCGTTGCGATTGCCACTGAACCAAGTAACAACGCATAGATTAAATCTAACCCAAACACAAACAAACCAAGCGAAGTCAGTAAAAACGCAAGCGTTGCTTGTGTCAATGTCACAATAAACACTTCATTGCGACGCGCCTTCAGTTTACGAAAATCAAGTTCAAGCCCAATGCTTAAGGCAATAAAACCCAAACAAAACTTCGTAATTAACAAAAACCCATCCAAATAAAACGTCCGGTCAAAAAACAATAAAACTAATCCAGCAATAATGCCAACCAACAAGTAACCACTAATGTTTGGAATATTGTAACGTTCCGATAAACGCCCCACAAATAAGCCGGCCAATATAAAGCCAGCGAGTAAAATAACAATATTGAATCCGTAATTACTGCCCTCTAAGATATGCCAATCCATGATGCAACCCACCTATAATTTGTATTACAACTCTAATTGAATTATATCACATGTTTTATTTCGCAACAACCAAAAAAACACAACGATATTTCAGTTGTGTTTTGAGTGCATTTTGGTGCGGGTGACAGGAATCGAACCTGCACTCCGAAGAACTAGATCCTAAGTCTAGCGCGTCTGCCAGTTCCGCCACACCCGCAAAAAAAATGGCTGGGCTAGATGGATTCGAACCATCGATGTCGGAGTCAAAGTCCGATGCCTTAACCACTTGGCCATAGCCCAGAGTGGGGCGACTGAAGGGAATCGAACCCTCGAATGCCGGGACCACAACCCGGTGCGTTAACCACTTCGCCACAATCGCCATATGCGCCCTTTATTTTAAGGCTATAAACATTGTATGCAATTCAGCCTTGAATGTCAAGATAAATCCCGCGAACCTTAGCTTGCTTTTCTTGCAATATGATAGCAATATGTTATGCTAGTCTATCATAAGCATATTAGGTGATTATTATGCGCCGTTTTAAACAATCCATCGCATTACTCGGGCTATTTGTTTTCATTGTATTGTTTTTAGAAATTACGTTTAAAACACGTCTTTTACACATGGACTTTCACCCAAGGGCATTATTTAGCATAGAAGTATTGCGCAATATATCGTTTTCTGTTGCTTATGGTTTATTCGTTATTTTATTTTTAAAACTCTTTAAACCAAAAACCGTTCGTAAACTGTTTGGTGCTGCTTTGATTATGCTTGTATTGCTCTATTTTTCGCAAGACATTTATTACTTAATTGCCAATAACTTTTATTCCTTTGCGATGGCGGGGGAAATTGGACGCGGGTTTACATTCATTTACCGTATACCACAAACCATCTCACTCGGACATGCTTTATATTTAATTCCGGTAACTATCTTTATTATTATAATGCGTCACACGCGCGGACAAGAAGCGCGCTATTTCGATATACGCTATAAAAATATATGGCAACCCCTATTATTCACCGTAATTGCGGTATCATCATTAACCATCGCAATAGCTTCGATTGATACAAGCATTGATAAACAAAACGAATTTGACTATTCTGATTACGATTTATACAGAGAACCAACCGTGCCGCATGCCGCAATGCGGAAATTCGGTGTTTTATCATACGCGCGTATTGACTTACAAAATGCCATTCGACCAAGACAATCCGAAGAAGACGATGACAACGTAAAAGTTGGTAGACTTATTGACGAATTTTTACAAGAACAACCCGAACACATCGAAAATGTCAAAACAGGAATCTTCGAAGACCAAAACTTCATTATGATTATGGCTGAAGCCTTAGATACATATGCCATTGACCCACACCTCATGCCTAACTTATACAACTTAAAACAGCAATCCTGGGTCTTTGAAAATTTTTACGCCCCACTTTATTACCGCAATACAGCGGATACAGAGTTCATGATTCAAACCGGCTTTTATCCCAATAAAAACGTTCAACTAAGCCAAAAATCCTACCTTGAAAATACCTTTCCTCATACCTTCCCACGATTATTTAAAGAACAAGGTTATACAAGTTATGCATTCCACAATTTCAGCGACCACTTTTATCCACGCAAAGATTTTCACCCCCAAGCCCTTGGCTATGATGCCTATTTTGGTGAAAAATCTCTTGGCTTAAAAGTCCCTGATAGTGATGAACGAGATGCAAGAGGTCACTATTGGCACAGTGATGTTGAATTGTTTGAAAAAGGGCTCCCGCATTTACTAAAGCACGATCAGTTCTTCGGCTACTTCCTTACCGTCACAGGGCATTTACCGTATGATGGCAACCGGCACGATATTGCGCGCGCCAACTTAGAAATTATTGATCCGATTTTAGACGCAACCTCTCGTGAAGACATTGATGAAAGCCTAAAATATTACCACGCCG
>PWME01000160.1 GCA_003559235.1 Mollicutes bacterium
ACGGTTTTATTGGAAACATCAATGTTAAAGGTATCTAAGGCATGTTCAAGTTTTAATCCACCTCTACCAACGTAAGGGTTCAAAGGTGTTGCACATTCAACCCTATCATGCGAAGTCACAGGATACGACGGTTTTTTTACCCTTTCGCCATTCACGTTAACACGCCCTGCGCGAATCTCTGTTTGGGCTTTATGGCGTGAGGCATAATGGTTATGTTTCACCAACCATTGATCAAGGCGCACGTGTCAATGCCTTCCACGCTTCAATGACGCTATCAACATCTAAATTGTGACGCTTTAACAATGATTTGCGGTCGCCTTGTTTAACAAAAGCATCTTTAAACCCTAAAGACTTGAAGTGTTTTGGTAATGTGTTATGCTCAACAAGATAAGCTAAAATCATTGAACCCAATCCGCCCGTAAGTGTTGACTCTTCAACTGTCATCATAGGTTTATCAAAGTTAAGCGTATTGAGTACTTGTGTATCTAAAGGTTTGATATAGCGCGCATTTACCAACGTTACATTGAGACGCTTTGATTGAATCGCTTCTAACAGCCATGTTACATGAGATCCGAATGTAATAATGGTACCTTCGGACCCTTCTTTTAAAATTTCCCATGAAGGCGCAATTGGTTTGGCGGTTTCATACGCATCGCTAGCTAACAATACATCATCACGCGCATAACGAATGGCGATAGGGCCTTGATGCGCTTTGAAAGCGTAAACCAACATCCCATAAAGCTCTTGAGAATCTTTAGGGTGGGCTATAGTTATATTCGGCATATGCGAAAGCATGGGAATATCATAGATGCCTTGATGGGTTTCACCATCTGCCCCAACAATACCAGCGCGGTCAACCCCAATAATAACAGGGACATTATGGCGCGCTAAATCGTGTATTAATGGGTCATAAGCACGTTGTAAAAACGTTGAATAAATACTGACAAAGGTTTTTACCCCTTTTACACCAAGTGCAGTTGCCATAATGACTGCGGTTTGTTCGGCGATACCAACATCAATAAAGCGTGTGGGATACGCTTCTTGAAAGCGGTGTAAATCCGCTCCTCCAGCCATCGCTGGTGTAATCACATAAAAGTTTTTATCAACCACTGCATGGTGCATTAGAAATTTAGATACCGCAGTACTGTAACTAACAACACCATTCTTTTTTGGTTTAATAAAATCGCCTGTGCCAATTTCAAAAGGACTGACGCCATGCCACTTGCCAGTTTGATCGGTTTCACTTGGTGAATACCCTTTTCCTTTTTTCGTTTGAACATGAATAAAGCATGGTTCATTCGTATCTTTTGCGACGTCAAATACTTTTAATAGCGCTGCAATATTATGCCCATCAATAGGGCCATAATAATTGTAGCCAATATCTTCAAAGTAACTAAATCCAGAGATAAATCCAATCATCCGGCGCTCCATCTTATTCGTTACAGGGCGAAGCGGTTTTGGCAATAGTTTAATCCCAATACGCCGCAACTTTCTAACCGAACGCTTCAAGCGCAGTTTCGTTAATACTTTTGAAAAATACCCGACGTTTTTGCCAATACTCATTTCATTGTCATTTAAAACAACAATCGGATTTTTCCTTCTGTCTTCACCTAAAAAATTGAGCGCTTCTAACGCCATGCCACCAGTTAATGCACCGTCCCCAACAACCATCACAACACGATCAATTGCATCACTAAACTGCTTTGCATATAAAATGCCAGCCCCTGCCGCAAGACTCGTTGAGGTATGACCTGCTTCATAAACATCATGAACGCTTTCTTCTCGCTTCAAAAATCCGCTTAACCCATCGATTTTCCTTAAGGTATCAAAGCGGTTTGCACGGCCCGTCAAAATTTTATGGGTATACCCTTGATGACCAACATCAAAAATAATGTGGTCTTTTGGAGAATCAAACATCCTATGTAATGCGACGGTCAACTCAACAACCCCGAGGTTGCTCGAAAGGTGACCACCCGTTTGACTTATGTTTTTGATTAAAAAGTTTCTAATCTCATCGCAGAGTGCTTCAAGCGCCTCAACCGACATCGTTTTTAGAAACCCGGGATCTTTGATGTTGGTTAAATCCACGCGCATCGCTCCTTAATCCTCAGTATTTGGATCGTCTAAAGGCTCACTATCACCATGCTCATTGACAACACTTGCAAGAACCGTTTCAGCTTTATCAAGTAATTGACGACAATGCTTCGAAAGCTTCATGCCTGCCTCATACTCTTTAACAGCTTCATCGAGTGGAAGATCACCATTCTCAAGCTTCTCAACAATCGTTTCAAGTTCTTTTAACGCAGCTTCAAAACTTTGTTTTTCCATCACTCTTCATCCTCCAATATCACGGTATCGACAGTCGATGTAACGCGGCCATCTGAGAAGACAACCTCAATGGCATCGCCAGAATCGATTGAACGCGCCTTTTTCAAAATCTTTCCATCTTTCCTTACCATCGTATACCCTTTTTTCATAATAGAAAGTGGGTTGACATATTCCAAGTTACTCGTTACTTGTTCGTAATGGTTTTTCGCGGTGTTCACAACTGATTGATACGCCAAACGCAACGCTTTTTCTTTTGTACTTAGTGTATCATAACTTTGTGCGAGTTGCTTTCTAGGATGCATTAACCGAAGTTTTCCCTCAATATATTCATACTGTCGACTATAGGGCATCACAATGCGTGAGGGGTCTTTAATAATAGTGCGTTGCATTATTCTATTTAAAGCAGTTGTATGCTCTTTTAACAACGTTTTTAACCCATGCCGTAATTTTCTACCATCATCATCAATACGTTCTAAGAGTGTCATTTTATCCGGTACAGCAATCTCAGCTGCCGCTGAAGGTGTTGGCGCACGCTTATCCGATACGAAATCGGCAATCGTGTAATCCGTTTGATGGCCAACCGCCGATATAATGGGCAGTTTGGAATCGAAAATGGCGTGTGCAACGATGGCTTCATTAAACGGCCATAAATCTTCAATCGAGCCACCACCACGCCCGACAATAATGACATCATTATCAGGGTTTTCATTTGCGCGTTCAATATTTTTGACAATTTCTTCCTTTGCATGCTCACCTTGTACAGCGGTAGGATATAACAATACCTTACATAGTGGATAGCGCCTTGCAATAACATGCAAAATATCCCGTATGACGGCGCCAGTTCTTGAGGTTACAACAGCGATTTGTGTTGGAAACATCGGAATCGCTTTTTTATGACGTTCATCAAATAACCCAGCTTTTTCTAAATCGTTTTTTAATTTTAGATACTGTTGGTATAAATTACCGATTCCAGCTTGTTCCATCGATTCCACATAGATTTGGTAACCACCACTGCGTTCAAACACATCCACATAACCGCGCACCAGCACACTCATACCATCTTCAGGTTCAAAAGGAACGCGCCATGCGTTGCCCTTAAACATGACCGCACTAATTTGCGCACGGTCATCTTTTAAAGTGAAATAAAAGTGGCCACGAACGTTATGCTTGAAGTTTGAGATTTCACCTTTTAAAAGGATATTTTTAAGATGTTCATCCGCTTCAAATTTATATTTTATATAACGCGTTAGGGCCGTTACTGTTAAAGCATCTTCAGCCATAGTGTCATTCCTTTGCAAAAGACTTACGTATCTTATCGAGTACGCTGTTGTTAAAGGCTACCGCCTTATGGTCCCCTTCATCGGTTAATAGTTTTGTCAAATTCAACGCCTCATCAATCGCTATTTCAGCTGGTGTGTCAGTATAACGCATTTCATAAACACAAAGACGCATAATAGCACGATCAACATATGATAGCCGTCGCAATGTCCAACGCTCTAAGTGCGCCGAAATAACGCTATCAATAGCGTCCATATGCGCGTTGATTCCTTTTAAAACATCATTGATAAACGGGGTTTCTCCATGTGCATCTGCGGCTGTTTCACAAAGATCTGCAGTGTATAAGGCTTCTACTATTTTTACCCGCTGTTTAAATCGACTTGTCATGTTCATTCCACCTATCAGAGTTCATGTTAAATTTTATCATACATCCGCGCAAATAGAAAGCGAATCATCCCATAGCCAAGCAAAAACAGGCCGCCTATGATGAGCGGCCTGTTTGAAAGTCAAAAACTGTATTGGTTATTGATTTAAGTGGTCAATAAAGCGTTGGATACCAGCTTGCGTTAAGAAGAGCGTCGGATCATCA
>PWME01000193.1 GCA_003559235.1 Mollicutes bacterium
ATGGTACCCGTCGGCTCGTTTCACCTGTACCTTGTCGTATCCCGCATTCCTGAGGTTCTGCTCTCCCCAGTCGCCCAGCTCTTCTATGATCTCAATGGTGAACACCTGATCGGTGATCTCGGCCAGCACGGCGGCCTGGTAGCCTGAGCCGGTGCCGATTTCCAGTACTTTCATATCCGGACGCGGGTTGATCAGCTGCGTCATGTAAGCCACGATGTAGGGTTGGGATATGGTCTGGCCGTATCCGATGGGCAGGGGACCGTCCAGATAGGCCCGGCGCTGTTCGGCCGGACGTACAAATTTGTGCCTGGGCACGCTGCGCATGGCGCTTACGGTTGGACGGTCATCCACACCGCGGGCAATGATCTGCCGGTTCACCATCTGCTCGCGAAGTCGGCGGTACCGCTCCTCATCTTCGTCATCAGGCGCAATTCCTGCCGCAAGGACTGGGATCGGGGTAAAAGACATCCCACCGAATATCATGAAACACAGCAGCAGAAGCAGTAAGGGTAAAGCAGATGCTTTTGCGAGCTGCTCACGTATCCACAAGGTTGATTCGGCAAGTTCGGTGTAAATATTTCGATGATTCAGCATGGTCTTCAGATTCATTTTATGTTCTGATACAAGGTCTTCAAACCGCATCTTATTTTCAACTGTAGTAAGGATTCGTCTTCTGCCATTGCAATGGGATTCGCCTTCAGTCATTGCGAAAGATTCAGGCCACCGCCGGTCCAGGTTTTCCCGCCCGCTACATATTGAGCCACCAGATACTTCCGTTCAGCACCGTGGCGTAGCTCACCCAGAGAATGTAGGGGACCATCAGGTATCCTGCCGATGGCCTGATCCGGTAGAACAGACGGGTAGTGAGTACGATGATTACAAGCAGTACCAGGATTTCGGCAAATGCCAGGCCGGGCATCTGAAAATGGAAAAACAGGAACGACCACAGCACATTGAAAATCAGGTGTACCCCGTACAGCCCGAGGGCGGTCATGCGGGATGGGCGTTTGGGCAGAAACATGCTTTCGTAGGATGCCCCTTCCCCCCAGAATTCCCGGCTTTTTTGCTCCGGAGTCCGATATACCAGCCAGGCGGCAACGCCCATGAGAAAATAAAGTGTGGGCCAGACCACGGGAAAAACCCAGTCGGGAGGTGTGAAAGCCGGCTTTTCAATGGCCCGATACCAGGTATCGATATTGGGACGGGTAGCAAAGGAACCGATCAGGCCGGCCAATTGCGCAAGCAGAATGCTGAGGATGAGCACTCCAAAGCTTTTGACCCTGCTATGCACGTGCATTGCGGCCATTTGTTACCTCATACGGTTGTGGTGGATGAGTTCTCATCTGTTATCGAGTCCTCATCCATTATCAAGTCCCAATCCTTTATCAAGTCCCAATCCTTTATGCAGCATGTGATGAGGGGGTGGCTTCCGTAGCTTGCCATAATTCACTTCAACAAGGTAACAAAAAAACCCGGGCCGAACATACTGATGTTCCGCCCGGGTTTGAGACACTCAGGCATTGCCGGTCCAGGCAACGGGGTGCGACAATGCCTCAGCTTATATCACGATTTTTATTTCACAAACGTCATGTTGCGAGTGAGGGTCTGTCCGCCCGCCTCCAGTCGGTAGATGTACACACCGCTGGACAGTTGGCCGGCATCCCAGTTCACCTGGTATTCACCCGGTGACTGCTGCTGGTCTACCAGTACCGTGATCAAGCGTCCGGTCACATCGTAGACGCTCAGGTGCACGTGCTGCTGCGAGGCAACCTGATAACTGATCACCGTTGATGGGTTGAACGGATTGGGATAGTTCTGGTTAAGGCTCAGTTGGTCCGGTATTTCCGATACATTTTCGACATCGGTTACAATGGCAAACTGCAGGATTGGATAGCCGTCATTCACATCGGGATCAATGTACCAGACATCCGTAAAGTCCCAGTCGGTGAAGGTAGCCTGGTCTTTCAGTTCGGCTGTGGTTTTGCCTTCGCCGATATTGTCTGTCGGATACTCGCCTCCTCCATAACTGTTTTCAAGACCGGATACCTCGGTATCCCAGAAAGTGTTTATAAGCTTGCTTTCATCAGTATCAGTATCCGGCTGAGGAATATTGGAAAACCCGGTAATACCACCAATGTTAAATATCGGATTACCATCATCATCCACGGGTGCATTATCCGCATCACCCGTTACCGTTCCTACAAAATAGGAGTTGGTTACCGAGGCACCACCACGCCAGTGATAGCCGATCAGCCCGCCGATAATATGGGTACCCGAGATATCACCCATGGCGTAGGAGTCGGTGACCATCGAACCTCCGCCAAACTGACCTGCCAAACCACCAATCCAGCGATTATCATCATTCGGATTACTGGTAGTAATATTGCCCTTGTAGTAGGATTGCTCGATTTGGGCCTGGGCCGTCATCTGTCCGACCAATCCGCCTACAAACCTTCCTACCAGTTCCATATCAACATAGGAAGCGCAATTCGTAACCAGACCCCCAGCTTGACGGCCAAGCAGGCCTCCAAACAGAGTTACTCCTTGACCTGTACCCTGGATCGTTCCGGAAACGGTGACATTTTCAATATCGGAAACTTCCAGTGAGCCCACAAGTACACCCACAGTCCCTGCGCTTGATGTAATATCAGCATCGAGGACTCTCAGGTTTTTGATTGTTGCAAAATGAACCTGACCAAAGAGGCCTGCCAAAGCGTTTTCAGTGTTTATGGTCAAACCTCTTATCGCATATCCCTGTCCATCAAAGGTCGCAGTAAAACGATCCTGAGCATGACCAATCGGCTGCCAGCCGGCACCGGTATTGTAATCACTGTAACCGTCCGTTGTCTCATCCAGATCATTCATAAGAATATAGACGGTAGTCTGAGCCATGTCGTTGCGCATGTTGTGAAGGTCATGCCAGGTCTGAACCTCAATAGGATCGGCCTGTGTTATTGCAGCTGTTGAAAGTAAAACTACCACTGCAAGTATGAAAAAAGATGGTTTCTGTAACAAGTTTTTCATCATATCTCCTTTTTTAGGTTTTGATTCAGTACTTAAGTCCCTCTAATCATTTTGTGACCCCCATATAATACAATCATGACGATATTATACAGGATTTTTTGTGCGAGTTATACTGCATCGCATCTAATATATTTTTTTCAATTCAGAAATACCATTTAAAAAAATCAATTTTTTAAATAAACCCTCAAATAAAAAAAGGCTGTCTGGTGCCTGTTGGCTGTCTTCTGTAAGGTGATCAGACGTGCGGTTGCTTCGTCAACGCTCAGGCGCAAATGGCTCCGTTCCGATACTGCGAAGGTAATGAACGTTGATAATCCTGCATAATCCTGTAACTTGTTCCCTTTCATTTGCGTTACCGGATATCACAAACCAGTACCGTCGCAGGCACCGACGGATTGCCCGTCAGCCGGCGCAATAACGGCTTCTTTTTAACCATGATGACTTTTGCAGACAAGATCCTTGCTTTCAATGAAAACCTCGACCTTGATCCCGTGTTGCTGCCGGACGGGATATCCGTAATGAATCCCTTTCGCGGAGCGCACGCCGGCACCATCCGGAATGTCACTTCGCAGTTTTATCGCCGATTCTATGAGGATCACGATCTGCGTCACCTGATACTGGGTATCAATCCGGGGCGGTTCGGTGCAGGCGTTACCGGGGTGCCTTTCACGGACACAAAGCGTATGAAAGAGATCTGCGGCATCGACATCGCCATTAATCCCACCCATGAGCCCTCCTCGGTCTTTGTCTATGAAGTGGTGGATGCATTTGGCGGGCCTGTTCCATTCTACCGGAAATTCTACATCAACTCGGTATGTCCGCTCGGATTCACACGGTCCAATGAAAAGGGTAACGAAGTAAACTACAATTTCTACGATGACCGGCAACTTGAAGAAGCGGTTACCCCGTTCATCATCGACTGCATTGAGCGGCAGATCGATTTCGGTGCGGCTATGGACCGGTGCTACTGCATGGGACGCGGAAAGAATTTCAAATACCTGAATACATTGAATAAACAGCAGAAGTGGTTTGGCGAGATCATTCCACTGGACCATCCCCGTTTCATCGTCCAGTACCGGTCCAGAAGAATGGCCGAGTACGTTGAGAGTTACGTCCGGGCCCTTTCACAGGCTGGCACCCCGCTCTGAACACCCGG
>PWME01000089.1 GCA_003559235.1 Mollicutes bacterium
ATTTTTCATGACTATGGTTCCTCCGCGGCTTGTGCAGGAGATGACTCTGTCCATTTTATGGAAGTTATCTAAGTCGCCATACTCGACCGATGCATGGACTGTGATTAAGTCCACACCGCGCTTAGCCATTTTTTCAAATTGTCGAGTCACATCAGACTTGTCAAAGTACGTCTTGCGCCTGTCCTGTTCGACAGCCATTTCGTAAACCGCTATAGCACATAGTGGTATATCAACCGAGGTGATTATTTTTTCTTGCAACTCTTGATACTGCGTTGTTAACGTGTGGTCAATGACTGCAAACGCTCCATACTTTTTGGCTACCTGTGCTTTTAGAATTTCATCCCTCATTGATTCTCGATCATTATTCATTCCGATGCTTGCTAAAACAACCGGCGCTTTTTCTGTGTCAATTTCGTAGACCTTACCTCTACGAATGTTACCAAACTGAATCTTCATGAGTATTCCCCTTCCATCTCTTTAAAGAGTTTCCCAAAAGATTTATCTCATCTTCTTTCGCTCATTTTTTGGACTGTTTCGGCGTGCAAAATACTTATCCCACATTTCGTAAAACCGATAAACTGTTATGTCTTGGTAGACATCATCAAAGCAATAATCTCCGATTTCTTCCATTTTCGTTTTGACTTCATCTTGGTTGTAACTACCTGAAAACAGTATTTCATCCAGTCTGTTGGATACTTGTCGGGAATCCTTCTCATTAGTCCTACCTTTGTTATCAACGATTTCTGAGAAGTGTTGCGAGAACATTTCCAGTAGATTATCCGATCTAAGTGGTAAGTTAACTTTCTGTTTATTGTCTTGAATCTTGAAAGCTTCTGCTTTAATTACCTCTTGAATATCAACGAAATTGTCGAGAATGAGCAGTAACTTTCTGAACTCTGTATTACTTAGCTTTCGCCTCGTCGAAACCAAGCATTCTTTGAAGAAATTCCTTTCAAGATCCCCTCCACTTACCACGATGCATTCAATTTTATTCTCTAGTATGTAATCGATAAACAGTTTTTGAAAATCAACCCGCTTTTGGTACTCTCTCATGAAGCCAATTTTGCGTTCTGCAATCTGCATACTATTGTCGATTTTCACAAGCGTCCATAGCACGGGCAACTCCTTAATCCGTGTATAACTCTTCATATGTTTATACGGCGTGCTGACCGCCTCTACATCCATAAAGACCGTTGATTTGCTACGAATCTTTCTGAGAACTTGTTTCATTTTGTTGCGATTAACCACAACTCGATAAGTTCCTAGCTTTTTAGATGGTAGTTTAAGTCCGCTTTCACTATAGTATCCGATTCTATTTCCATTGATATGAGCATAACCATCTCCTGTATAGTATACACTTTCTTCAGCATCAACAACTTCAAACTCAATATCAGGATAAGACGCCTTCATGCCATCCACAAATTCCGTAAACACACTGGCTGATACTGTTGTACTCTTTCGAGTCTCCCTTTCAAACACGACTTTTGTAAGATGTTTAAAGTTCGCAAACTCTTTCGCTAATCGATAGTCCTCTATATTGTTCTGTGAAATAACAGATTTCAAGGAATACTTGCATCTTTTCAAGTACAATCTCAGGAACACGTCGTAACAATGCTGTAGCTCAACCGTGCAGTAGTTATTGACACATTGGTAATCTTTGTGTTTCTCATTCGTGTTATCAACTCTGAGTATCACTTCATCCGTATTGAGTAATATCTTCTTTACCTGACCGTTTTCATCGTTAAAATGTTTCCTCACATAGGTACCGTTAGTCTCAACCCTTATGCGCGTTCCTTCTCGTCTGATTTTGTAAACAACACTTTCGAGTAGATTGATTTCCGAGAAAGGGTCTCCTCCATATAAGTACACGGATCCGTACTTTTTCGCTAAGTATGAAGCTAATGAATCTCTAGTAAAGCCGTCATAGTTTTGAGCCACAAGATCATCGACAGATTGCTTGTGTGAAAAGTGTAACCTCGCTTCATTGTACTTCTTCACAATAATCCCCTTCCTAGCTTGCAACAAGCATTTTATGAACAATTGACTTGATGATTTTGAGTGACTTCAAGTCCAATAACCGCATTTTGTTATAAATCCATTGCGTCTTAATCATATCGCTGTATTTTCGCATAAACGTGGTATTATCCGTACGGCGCACCAAACTGTTAAGTGAAAGTCGTAGAATATCTCTTTCCACATTGTGAACACCAAGGTAACTAGAATACTCATCTAACTTATCTTTCCATATCTGAGCGATATTAATCTCCTCATACTTTTTCGTAATGATAAAGTTGACTAACGATGCTGGATTACAAGCTCTTGCCGAAACTTGAAAATCATTAATCACTCCATTTAAGCTCAACGTTGGTCTCTCAAAATCATAGTTGACTCTTATATTAAAGTGCTTTGGTAGTAACTTGGATAAGGATTCTTCAACAAACCGCTTCACAAAAGCCTTACCTATTACAGTGTATAAGTTCTTAACTCGCGAGTTAAAGTCTTCATACAATACTTCTAAAGATGCTGGTAGAGTTTTGTCGTTTTCTATCAGGTATTGCAAGAAATGTGCGACATCCATTGGAGGTTCAATTCTGTCTTCATCAAACTCAACATTGTATCTTTTACGGATGAGGTTCGACACGACTTGAGTATGTTTCCTATACCCTTCTTCTGTAAAGGTCAAGTCATGATACTCGTAATACTGTGATAGCAATAAGTCCGAGTAGTTCAACTCCAACTGAATTTTTCCATTTTCAACCGGTAACATTGTGCTTAACTTTACCAGTGCAATAAACTCATCTTCAATCACCATTTTTATACTGCCAGGTCTTTCAAAGTAATCATAGTTTGCACCTAGTGAACTAATTATCTTTAATAACTCCGGGACCGTTAATAGGCTGTCTGTATGATGTATGGCTGTACTGCGTAAACTCTTTTTGTAGTTAGCCATAACAACACGTGTGAACTCATAGGAATCCAACGTATCACTCTCTTGAAGAAACTCAATTTGTGGGATATCCTCATAATTGTCTATGACAGCCAGTTGTCTTTTGATGTTCGATATATACACGTCATTTCTAATCGCAATATTGGACAAACTTTCCTTTAAAATGTTGTGATTGTAATATGTGTTGTAGGCATTGTAATCTAGTTTTATGGTTTGCTTATCCGACAGTAACTGGTAGTTTATTAATTGATCAATTGTGACATCAAAATACGTCGCAATTTCCATAAGAACATCCACCGGGGGAAGCACTTCCCCCCTTTCATATTTCGATATATTTTGCTTCGTGCTATAAATCTCATTCGCTAACTCGGTTTGACTGATACCGGCTTTTTCACGAAGCACTTTTATGTTGTTCTTAACAAGTGTCTTGTCCACAAACACCACCTCCACTTATAATGTACCATCTCGACACCTACATAACAATAACTTTAAATGCGACCCCCAAAAACATAAATCGCATCTATAAAGCATATGCGCTTACACACTGTAACTTTAAAAGTGACTTAAAAAAGCCCCTAGTTTATCAGGGGCTTTATGATTTGAGTTACAGGAATCACGTCAGTCGATCAACTATTTTCGGGTTAATCTGAGATAAACCAACAGTTACTTATCATTGGATTTCTCATTATACTTTTTTTCATAAACCTTTATGGTCAAACTCGTATCGACATCGACGTAAACATATAAGACTTTCGATTTAGATAGATCAATATCTGGAAATGGTTGAACAATAAACTCATTTCTGTTCTTACTGTTTGAAGGGTTTGCCAAAACCAAACCCTGGGATTTAAAGTCTCCATGAGTGAGTTCCACAAAGTGGTCATTGTTTATGTCTTTGCTTACATAGTTGCTTAGGAGGTGCGAATACTTGTATTTTCTGACCTGCCTTTTTCTATTTAGGTGCATATCAAGTAAAACTGTTATTCCAACCAGTAACGCCGTATATACAATAGTTCTTATTACGATAATTAAAAGCGGTACTTGGAGATAGTAAGTCGTAAGATTCTCAATAGATGTTGATTCTCGCAACACGAATGTAACGAGTAAAAATTCGATTATTACGGTAAAAATCGTTACTAAGGAAAAATCGATTAGATATTCAAACTCAGTCTTGACTTCATCGTTCTTTA
>PWME01000219.1 GCA_003559235.1 Mollicutes bacterium
CAAGTATTACAATGAAGATCGCATTTCGTGTAAACTAAAAGGAATGACTCCGGCTCAATACCATCATCATTCCTTAAGTATTATCTAGTTATTTCTTGTCCAACTTTTGGGGTTCAGTACAATATGCTGAGCGGTTTTTTTTAGTCAATTGCGAACGTAATTTCTGCACTAGCTGCAAGTTCACCATCAACGTGTGCTGTCGCAATACCTTTGCCTATCGGACCACGCAAACGCGCAATTTCGAGTTCCATAACCAAGGTATCACCTGGAATAACTTTACGTTTAAAGCGACATTTGTCTATACCAGCAAAATATGCCAGTTTTCCTTTAAAGCGTTCATCGCTTAGCAAAGCAACGGCACCTACTTGTGCCATTGCTTCAACAATCAATACACCAGGCATAACATGCATTGAAGGAAAATGTCCCGCGAAAAAAGGCTCATTAGCGGTGACATTTTTTATGCCCTTAATCCGTTTTCCGACTTCCATCTCAACAATTTTATCCACCAACAAAAATGGATGTCGATGTGGGATGATTTTCTGAATATCATTACTGTTTAAAAGCATTACTACGCCTCCCATTTCTTAAACGCGAGGGTTGCATTGTGTCCACCAAACCCGAGCGAATTTGTCAACGCCACACGCATTGGTCTTGCTTTGCCTTCATTGACAGTATAATCAAGATCACACTCAGGGTCAAAATCTTTATAATTAATGGTTGGCGGTGCAAAATCATCTTTTAACGCAAGCACGCTAAAGATCGATTCAAGTGCACCACTTGCCCCAAGCAAATGCCCACTCATAGACTTGGTCGCGCTCACCGAAATAGAATCGGCGTGCGCACCAAACAGTTTACGAATTGCCAAAGTTTCAATTTTATCATTCAACGGAGTCGACGTTCCATGTGCATTAATATGATCCACCATATCCAATGGTATATTGCCATCTTCACACGCCATCTTCATACACGTCATCGCACCTTCACCCTCAGGGTCTGGACTGGTGATATGATTTGCATCACACGTCGAACCAAACCCAACAATCTCACCGTAAATTTTTGCCCCGCGTGCTTTTGCGTGCTCATACGATTCAAGAATTAGTGTTCCCGCACCTTCACCCATCACAAAGCCTGAACGATTTTTATCAAACGGCATCGATGCCGAATTGGGGTCATTCGATGTATTCAATGCATGCATGACACGAAAGCCGCCAATCCCAAGTGGGGTAATGCTCGCTTCACTTCCACCAGTGACACATACATCAAGATAGCCATCGCGTATATTGCGGAAGGCATCACCAATAGAATTCGCTGCACTTGCGCAAGCAGTAACGCTTGCGGTTGCGGGGCCTTTGAAGCCATATTTAATGGCAATATTACCCGCCACAATATTTATGATAGCCATCGGAATAAAGAATGGTGAAATTCGATTAAAGCCTTTGGTTAATCCAGTTTCAGTTTGATTCGCAATCGTTTCTATACCGCCAATCCCACTACCATAAAACACGCCTACGCGCGTTTTATCTAGTGCATCTAAATCAAATTGTGCGTCATTTATCGCTTCATCGGTCGCAATGACACCAAGTTGGACAAATCGGTCCATGCGTTTTAACTGCTTTTTACCAAAATATGCTTCCGTATCAAAATTCTTGATTTCTCCCGCAATCGTTACATCGACAGCCGATGTATCAAAACGGGTAATAAAGTCAATGCCATTATGTCCCGCTTTCGCGCGTTCCCACGTTGTCGCTACATCGTTGGCTAAAGGATTAATCGTTCCAAGTCCAGTAATAACAACACGTCGTTTCATCCTACCATCCCTCCATTAACATGAATAATTTGACCCGTAATATATGACGCTTGATCTGAGGCTAAAAAGCAAACAATATCACTCACATCATCAACCGAACCAAAACGATTCAAAGGAATCGTTGCTAAGTACGTTTTTTTAATGTCATCTGGCAACGCGCTTGTCATTGCGGTTTCAATAAACCCTGGGGCGACTGCATTTACAGTTATGTTGCGTTTACCAAATTCTTTTGCAAGAGATTTGGTCATCCCTTCAAGCCCAGCTTTCGCCGCAACATAATTGGCTTGACCTGCATTGCCAATCGATGCCACAACACTTGATATATTTATAATCCGTCCGTAGCGTTGTTTAAAAAATGGTTGTGTCATGTGTCGTGTCATATTCCATGCACCTTTTAAGTTCGTCGCAATGACACGATCAAACGCTCCCTCATCCATACGCAGCATTAAATTATCTGCGGTTATACCAGCGTTGTTAATAAGAATATCCACACGACCAAAGGCTTCAATTGCTTGATCAACGAGCTGTTTCGCTTCATCAAATTTTGCAATATCCGCTTGCACAGCTATCGCTTCACCACTGCCAGCACTTTTTAAGACTTCCATCGCACCAGCTTGGTTCTTTCGATAGTTCACCACCACATTTGCCCCTAAGTTTTTAAAACGTTTTGCAATGGCGGCACCGATACCGCTCGATGCCCCTGTAACAATAACTGTTTTATCGCTAAACATTTTCATGCCTTCCTTTCAATGCACTAATGCACGTGTCTAATGATTCAATGTCTGTTACAGTATATACGGTTAACGCCGGCGCTATTTTTTTAACAAGCGGTTTCAATGTTGCTTTCGGAGAAATTTCAATAAATGTATCAAATCCATCATCAACCATTGACTCAATCATAGTATGAAATTGAACGGGTGTCGTTATTTGCTTAATCATCGTCGTTTTCAAGTCCTCTTCAATTAATCGCCCAGTGGTATTGCCATACAGCGGTTTATTCGGGTCATTTACTTGAATGTATTGTAAGTATGTTTTAAATCCTTTTGCTGCTGGGTTCATGTAAGAAGTATGAAACGCTGCCGCTGTTTGAATCGGTTGTGCGCGTTTAATGCCATACGATGCAGCGTTTTGAATAACATCATCGACTTGATCTGCTTTACAACCAATAACGGTTTGATTAGGCCCATTAAAATTGGCAACCTCACACCCTTCAATTGATTCAGCCAATTGTAAGGCTGCCGCTTTTTTTCCAAGCAATGCAACCATTTTTGTTTGTGATGTTTTTGCCGTTTCATCCATATAAAATGCGCGATGAATAACGGTCTCTAATCCTTGAGAAAACGTGAAGCCGCCAGCATCGTAATAGGCAAGAAATTCACCCAATGATAACCCGGCAGAACCTTCCGATTCAATCCCAGCAGCCTTGAGTTTTTCAAGCATTGCAGCGCCAAATGTAAATAATGCTGGTTGCGCATAAAGCGTTTCATGAATACGCTCAGAATGAAACATAATATCCCTTAACGATGTCCCCATAATATTATCTGCTTGTTCAAAGATGGCTTTAATCTCAGCATCGTGTTCAGCCATATCTTGTCCCATTCCAACAAATTGTGCGCCTTGTCCACCAAATAAAAATCCGATTTTCACGATATCTCTCCTCTTTGCCCAAAACAAATCATAATCTTATCAAAGCCCCTCCCCATGTTAAGCCGGCCCCAAAGGCTACGGTTAAAAATAGGTCACCCTTTTTTAATCTGTTAGACCGAATCGCCTCATCAATCGCAAGCGGTACGCTTGCGGCTGAAGTATTGCCATAATGCTCAATATTCATAAACAATTTATCTTCAGGAATACGGAGTTTTTTACCCGAACTTTCAATGATGCGTCGGTTTGCTTGGTGTGCAACAACCAGTGCAATATCATCCATCGTGTAAGAAGATTGGGATAATAAATCGTTAATAATTTCAGGCATCGCACGCGTTGCAAACTTAAAAACTTCACTGCCTTGCATTTGTAAAAATGGCCATGGCTTTTGCGGTGTTTTAAACCCTTGTTTTAGCGGATAACCTTCAAGCGTTAACAGACCTTCATGATCCCCTTTTGAGCGCGTTATGACGCGTTCAATACCCGGGGTATCGCTAGGTTCAATAACAACAGCCCCCGCAGCATCCCCAAACAATACACATGTATTGCGGTCGGTAAAATCCGTTATTTTTGTTAACGTCTCTGCACCGATGACCAAAGCCCTTCGATAAGACCCGCTACGAATCATAGCATCCGCAACGTTTATAGCATAGATAAACCCGCTACATGCAGCATTCACATCAAACGCTGTAATGGGGTGCATATTTAGTTTGCGTTGCAATAACTGTGATACGCCCGGGAATGGCATATCCGGGGTTACCGTTGCAACAATGAGTAAATCGATTGACTTAGCATCAACCGCTGCAGCTTCCATGGCGCGCTTCGCGGCTAAATAGGCTAAATCCGAGGTGTTTTGGTCAGTACTTATACGACGTTCAACAATCCCAGTTCTTGATTGAATCCATTCGTCAGACGTTTCAACGATCGCTTCCATCATCGCATTGGTAACAACATTATCTGGAACCGCAGAACCGGATCCTATAATACGTGTATAACTCATGATGACACCCCTTTAAGATTGTCGTAGTTGAAACGTTGAAAGAAGCCGATGTTGCGGTACTTTGTGTAACGTGCTGTTCGTATTTCATAATGACTCATTGAAGCAAACTGATTGAGTGCATCACTCAACGTTTCTTTTACGTTACTGAATACGACCTTAGGGTCACGATGTGCTCCTCCAAGCGGCTCTTTAATAATGCCATCAATAATCTCAAATTCTTTTAAATCATAACTTGTCAGCTTCATCGCTTCAGCGGCTTCTTTGGCTTTTGAAGCATCTTTCCAAAGAATGCTTGCGTACCCTTCGGGGGAAAGAATAGAATAGATACTATTTTCTAACATGTATACAGCATTGCCCATGCCAATCGCTAAAGCCCCACCACTACCGCCTTCGCCAATCACAAAGACAATAATAGGAACACCATAACGGCTCATTTCAAACAAGTTTTCAGCAATAGCGCGCCCTTGTCCTCGCGACTCTGCACCGATACCAGGAAAAGCGCCTGGTGTATCCACAAACGCAATAATCGGACGATTAAACTTATCGGCTTGTGCCATTAATCGCAATGCTTTACGATACCCTTCTGGGTGCGCCATCGCAAAGTTACAGGCAATGTTATCTTCTGTACAATCTCCTTTTTGTTGGCCAATGATGGTGACTGGGGTTGATTCAAATAACCCTATCCCACCAATAATAGCGCGATCATCTTCATACGTACGATCACCATGCATTTCAATAAAATCATCAAACAATGCATTGATATAATCTTGCGTATGGGGACGTTTAGCATGCCGTGCAAGCAATACACGATCCCACGCAGTTAAGGAAGCCATCGCTTTTGCTTTATAATCTTCAATGGTTTTCTTTATATTTTTGATGGCTTGTTCATCATCTAGACGTTTTAATTCATCTTCAAGTTTTTTGAGTTTCTGTTCTTTTTGCAAGATATCCATTACACTTCACTCCTTGCATGAATTTTTAATATGGTGTGAAGCGTATCGCGTAATTTATGACGGTGTATTACTGCATCAACCATACCCTTTGCTTGCAAAAATTCGGCTTTTTGAAAGCCTTCTGGCAATGATTGTTTAATGGTTTGTTCGATAACACGTGGCCCTGCAAACCCAATCAACGCTTGGGGCTCCGCAAGAATAATATCGCCAAGCATGGCAAAGCTTGCGGTAACCCCACCTGTGGTTGGATGGGTTAAGACGCTAACATATAGTTGACCTTGATCATGAAGTTTGCGAATCGCACCACTCGTTTTGGCCATTTGCATTAAACTATAAATGCCTTCTTGCATGCGGGCACCACCTGAGGCCAAAAAAATGATGAGTGGTAGTTTTTTATATAAAGCATATTCAACACTCTTTGTAACTTTTTCACCAACAACACTGCCCATCGACCCCATCATAAAATGGCTATCCATGACACCAATCACGAAAGGATAGCCATGATTTTCTGCATATCCATAGACATAGGCCTCATCAAGTTTCGTCCGCTTTTTTGCGGTAAAGACTTTTTGTTCGTAGCCCTCTTGAAATAGTGGGTTAAGAGTTATATACCCATACCCTTTTTCAATAAAGCTGCCTTCATCACAAATCATCCGAATCCGGTCAACCGCACGCATCCGAAAGTGGTTATCGCATTCAGGGCACACAAATGCATTTTCAACCGCGCGTTCTTGTAAAAAGGTTGCATTGCACTGCATGCACTTTTCATAAAGCCCTTCAGGCACATCAACTGGTTTTTGTGTCGATGGCATGGCCATGCGGTTTAAGGTTTGTAAAAGCCGACGCCTTTTTTGGAAAGCGGATTTTAAGACATCACGTTTCATATTCAAGCAACCTCCGCATGTGACGTTCAATAAACCCTGTATCAATATTGCCGTCAACATAATCAGGGTGTTTCATAATCATCATCAAAAACGTTTGATTCAGTGATACCCCAGAAATGATGAGCTCTGACAATGCGGCTTGTAAGCGTAAAATTGCCTCTTCACGATCGCGTCCATGCACAATCAATTTCCCCACCATTGAATCGTAATAAGGTGGGATATCATAATCTGTATACAGTGCCGAATCAAATCGCACACTCATTCCACCAGGAACATGCAAAAAATCTACTGTCCCAGGGCTGGGACGAAAACCATGTTTTGGATCTTCTGCATTAATGCGCACTTCAATGGCATGGCCATTGAATGTGACATCGGATTGTTCATCGGCAAGCGTAACGCCACCAGCGATTAACAATTGTTCGCGAACAATATCAATGCCAGTGATCATTTCTGTGACAGGGTGTTCAACTTGTATCCGAGTATTCATTTCGATAAAGTAAAACCCCGCCTCATCAACAATAAACTCTACCGTCCCAGCATTTTCGTAGTTGACGTGTTTCGCGGCTTTAACAGCCGCTTCGCACATGGCATTTCGCATTGACGCATCAAGCCTAGATGGGGCTTCTTCAATGACTTTTTGATTGCGACGTTGAATCGAACAATCTCTTTCACCAAGGTGAATGACATGGCCATACTTATCGGCCAAAATTTGTACTTCAACATGCTTAGGATTTTCAATAAGTTTTTCGATGTACACACCATCATGTCCAAAGGCACTTTTCGCTTCTTGCTTTGCGGCATGATAAGCACGGGTAAATTCCTCAGCTTCTTTCACAATGCGCATGCCACGACCGCCACCCCCTGCGGAAGCTTTGATAAGCACAGGAAGGCCAATCGATTTCAGCAGTTTTTTTCCTGCTTCTAAACTAACTTCTCCTTCACTGCCCGGAACCAGTGGCACCCCTGCATCTTGCATCAACTGTTTGGCTTTGGCTTTATCGCCCATCACTTCAATGGTTTTTGCGTTGGGACCAACAAAGACAATGCCGCAGGATTCGCACAGTTTCGCAAATGTAGCATTTTCGCTTAAAAAGCCGAAGCCTGGATGAATCGCTTCGGCACCGGTATTGACGGCTGCAGATATAATGTTTTCCATATTGAGGTATGATTTTTGCGCTGGTGCATCACCAATGCACACTGCGTTATCGGCGAGTTGTACATGCAAACTTTCCGCATCAGCTTTGCTGTAAACAGCGACAGTTTCTATGCCTAAAGAACGACACGCGCGGATAATTCGAACCGCAATTTCACCACGGTTAGCAATAAGTACTTTTTGTAACATTATGCCATCTCCATAACCACTTGGTCATACATAACCATATCACCATTTTGAACATGAACCGATTTAATAATGCCATCCGCAGGTGCAGTAATCTCATTCATGACTTTCATGGCCTCAATAATAAATAACGTGTCACCACGTTTGACTTGTTGGCCAACACGCACAAAAGGCGGTTGGTCTGGGGCAGGTGCTTCATAAAATGTTCCCACTAAAACCGCTTTTATCGGTGTTAGTGATGGATCTTGTTTTGATACAGACGTTTTGGTTTCCTGTGGCAACGGCGCTTGTTGTTTTTCAACACTATGAACGGCATGCTGTTGTACAGGCTTTTCTAATTCTATAGTTGTATCCCCGTTGTTCAAACGGATTTTAGACAACGACGATGTTTCAAACATTTCAATGATTTTCTTCAATTCTTTTGTATCCATAGTCACCTCCGGTATTATGAAGGGGTGGTCATTGTAATGATTCGATATAGTCGATTACATCTTGGACCGTTTTTAACGACTGCGCTTTATCGTCACTTACTTCCACATCAAAGGCATCTTCTAACGCCATGATGAGTTCTACGACATCAAGCGAGTCTGCACCAAGGTCATCAACGATGCTTGATGATTCAGTTATGTTTTCTGGATTAATATCGAGCGCTTCTGCGATAAGGTTACGAACTTTTTCAAACATATTTGTCACCTACCTTTCGAAGTCATTATAAATAACCATCGTGAAGTTGTCAATCTATTTTGATATTCAAAATATACGTAAACAAACTCATATGAATGTAGGTCGGCACGTTTTATGGCCATTAAGATGAATGACTTTGCATATATCTACTAATTAAAAACCCCTTGAATGTCTTGCATAAGGCATTTAAGGGGTGTTAAGTATTTTGTAATAATAACAACATCGTTATTTGTTCGTTTACTAACCTTTGACGGGGCCGCGGCGAAATAATTGTATTGGTTTATTGCGGTATTTCAAATGTTAAATGTGCACCATCAACACGCATAGATTTAGAAGAAACGATAATATCATACGTAAATTGTGTATCAAAATCAACAATCTTGACAGTTTTTCCTAAATAATTCGCGTAAACTGGCGTTGATAGTACCCACCGTTTAAAGCGTGGAAATGCGTCATCATTAATGTAGTCATTATATCGAGCTATAAATGCATTCAGTAGCGTGGGTAAATCACATCGCACACCGTTGAGCATTTGCATAGAAATTGCGCTTGGTAAAGATGCATCAAATTTTTCATGAACATTCAACCCAACTCCAATGACGGTTTGTTGGTTATTATGGGTTGTTTTCGTTTCAACCAATATGCCGGCAATTTTTTTATTTGATGCGTACACATCATTAGGAAGTTTAAACACAGATTCGATTCCATACGCTAATAAAAGGTCTCTTAACGCTAAAGCCGTTGCCGCTTGTAAGGTGGCTTGATATGAAACCTTATGGCGAATCAAAAAGCTAAATGTTAAATTTTCACCTGGGCTTGCAACCCATTTTTTACCATGAGTTCCGCGGCCTTTAGTTTGTGATTCAGCCCAGAGCAACGTACCACTGTCAACCTTGGTTGCATCACGCTTTAATGCTTCTGATGTTGAATCAATGCTCGCTTTTGCAATTACCTTATTAATGCGCATCCCAAACCACCTCTATCGTGAAAAAAAGGCGCCATTAGGCGCCTTAGTTTTACTTAAGTGCTGATTCCATGAACCAGAGTTCTTTGTCATATTCTGCAACATGATCTTCTAGCATAGCGACGGTAACAAAGTCTCCTGCATCGTCTGCAATATTGCGAATTTCAGTTGCCAATGCTTTTAAATGCTCAACTTCCGCTTTAAGAATTTTAAAAACTTCAGGGATTTGATAATCACGGTTTTCAAGTTCTTCAACGTTGGTTGTTTCAAGGTATGATTTTACCGATGCGAGAGGATAAACCCCTTGCATTTTTAAACGTTCAGCAACATCATCGTATTTTTCAAACAAAGAATCATAAAGCTTTTCAACATACACATGAACAGGCTCGAAACGCTCTCCAACCACGTTCCAATGTAAGTTATGGAATTTGACATTTAACACTGCCAAGTCAGCAACATATTGGTTCATTAAATCGTTTTGTTTACTCATAATACCCTCCTATAATAAGTTAAATGAATACCATGTATAGTATAACATATTGCCTATTTCTTTCAAGCTAAACACACGCTTAACGCTTAGATGCTTTTGCATCTTTGATGCTCTTTTTCAGTTCCCGTTCAGCTTTTAAGAAATCCATGGTTCGGCGCCGATTTTCTTCAAGGCGTTCTTTGCGAACTTCGTTCAAATGTTCTAAGGCACTATCTTTGTTTAAGCCAACATGCGCTTCTTGCGCAATGACGTTTATGATGTTTTCGCGTTGTTCTAGCACAGCGTTAATAATCACCGTGAAAATGTGATTATTGTCTTTAACCATCTTTAAATACCCAACATCAATCGTTGAGATGACAGGGGCGTGATCATGCATTATGGCAAAATCGCCATTGTTTTTTGAACTGATGGTTATATAGTCGACGTCTTCATCATAAATGACGCCACCCGGTGCAATAACATTTAAGCGCATGGTATCACCTGCTTATTCCATGGATTTGGCTTTTTCTAATACATCATCAATTGAGCCTACGAGGCGGAATGCATCTTCAGGGATGTCATCATATTTGCCATCCAATATGCCTTTAAAACCACGTATGGTTTCTTCGATTGGCACATAAGTTCCTTTTTGACCGGTAAATTGTTCAGCAACATGGAAGTTTTGTGATAAAAATAAACGAATTCGGCGGGCTCGGTGCACAATAAGTTTATCGGCCTCGGATAATTCATCCATTCCTAAGATGGCAATAATATCAAGAAGTTCATTGTAACGTTGAATCGTACGTTGCACTTCACGCGCAATATCATAATGCTCTTGTCCAACGAGTTCAGGCTCAAGCGCTCGTGACGTTGAGGCAAGGGGATCAACCGCAGGGTAAATTCCTTCTTCACTAATCTTACGGCTAAGATTGGTTGTGGCATCAAGATGTGAGAATGTTGTTGCAGGCGCTGGGTCTGTATAGTCATCTGCTGGAACATAAATCGCTTGAATCGATGTGATTGACCCTTCTTTGGTAGACGTAATCCGCTCTTGTAATTTTCCCATTTCTGTTGCTAAGGTTGGTTGATATCCAACCGCAGAAGGCATTCTGCCAAGCAAAGCAGATACTTCTCCACCCGCTTGGGTAAAGCGGAAAATATTGTCGATAAAAAGCAACACATCTTGTTTTTCTTCATCACGGAAATGTTCAGCCATGGTAAGCCCTGTTAAGCCTACCCGCATCCTTGCGCCAGGCGGTTCATTCATCTGACCAAACACCATCGCTGTTTTGTTAATGACACCTGAATCTGTCATTTCATGGTACAAGTCGTTTCCTTCTCGTGTACGTTCACCAACCCCCGCAAAGACACTAATACCACCGTGCTCTTGCGCAATGTTGTGGATTAATTCTTGTATGAGAACTGTTTTACCAACCCCGGCACCACCGAATAAACCGATTTTTCCGCCTTTAACATACGGTGCAAGTAAATCAACGACTTTAATACCGGTTTCAAGAATTTCCATTTCACTACTAATTTCATCAAGTTTAGGCGCTGGGCGATGGATTGGCATACGAGAGACATCATCGCCAATCGCATCTTTATCATCAATAACATCACCTAAAACATTAAATATTCTTCCTAATGTTGGTTTCCCTACTGGCACGGAAATGGCACGACCTGTATCATTAACATACATACCGCGACGTACACCATCGGTTGAATCCATTGCTATGGTACGGACAATGTTACCACCAAGATGCAATGAAACCTCAAGGGTTAATTGTAAATCGACAACGCGATCATCATCATCAGTATTGTCTATAATTAGGGCATGGTTAATTTCTGGTAAATGTTCATCGAAGAGAACATCGACAACGGGCCCCATAACTTGTATAACGGTTCCACGATTCATGAAATTCCTCCTTAGTTCACCGCATTGGCGCCACCGATTATATCGGTCAGCTCGGTCGTAATTGCATCTTGCCTAGCGCGGTTATATTGAAGCTGTAAATCACCGATGAGTTCATTGGCATTGTCGGTTGCACTTTTCATCGCAGTCATCCTCGCAGCATGTTCACTCGCTTTCGATTCAAGTATCATACCGTAAAGACGATTGACAACGACCATAGGCAGTAATTGGTGCAACACATCGGAAACGTTGGGTTCAAAATGATAAATGCGTTCATATTGATTTTTCTTGGTTTCTTCTTTATGGGCATCTAAGACGGCTTGTCTTTCGATTGGTAATAGCGTCTTGTGTACCACATTTTGTGTTAATGTATTGATAAATTTATTGTGAAATACAATAACCTTATCAAACTCGCCTGATAAAAATCCTTTAATAAACCGATCCGAGATGGACTGAAAATCAATGAATTGGACATCATCGCGCACTTGAATGACTTTGTCTGTTAAGGTTTTGTAGTTTCTTCTTCGTGCAAACATAAGCGCTTTATACCCAAGTGGGGCGATAGAAAATTCATCATGCGATGTGTGGTGTTTTTCGATGTATGCTTCAAATCGTTTAAAGACATTCGCATTATAAGGTCCTGCAAGCCCGCGATCACTAGAAATAATAATGTATACGGTATGATTCGTCGGGCGCTCATCAAGCATCGGATGGCTCACGTCTTGCGCACTATCTAGTACCCTTGCAAGCGAAGCAGTCAACCGTTTGGTCAACGGACGGAATGACACGATGCTTTTTTCTGCTTTTTTTAACTTAGAAGCACTTACCATATGCATAGCTTTGGTAATTTGCGATGTTTTTTGTGTGGCGTTGATGCGTTGTTTAATATCACGCATTGATTGCATCGTGACACCTCCTTTAAGCGAACGTTTTCTTAAAGCCCTCAATCACATCATCAAGCATCGATTGATCGGGCAGTTGTTTTGTCTCACGAATCACTTTTAAGCATTCTTTGCCTTGGCTATCTTTATCGAAATGTTGGTGTAAACTTGCTTCAAAACGTTTAATGTCTTCAACGGCAACATCATCAATATACCCTTTGGTTAATGTGTAAATACTAATGACTTGTTTTGCAACATCAAGCGGTTTATGCAGGTCTTGTTTTAAGAGTTCGACCGTGCGTTTACCACGTTCAAGTTTTCGGCGTGTCGCCTCATCTAAATCAGAGCCAAATTGTGTGAACGCTTCAAGCTCGCGGTAACTGGCTAGGTCAAGTCTAAGTGTACCAGACACTTTTTTGATGGCTTTAATCTGTGCGGAACCACCAACCCGAGAAACACTTAACCCTGCATTAATAGCAGGACGAACGCCAGTATAAAATAAATCACTTTGCAAAAAGATTTGTCCGTCGGTAATACTAATAACATTGGTAGGAATATATGCCGAAATATCACCAGCTTGTGTTTCGATAATAGGCAGCGCCGTAATCGAACCACCACCAAGGTCATCATTCAGTTTAGCGGCGCGCTCTAGCAATCTAGAATGCAAGTAAAAAACATCACCGGGATACGCTTCACGCCCTGGTGGTCTTCTTAAGAGTAAGCTGAGTTCACGGTAAGCAGTGGCATGCTTGGTTAAATCGTCATAAATGATTAACACACTTTTGCCTTGAAACATAAAATACTCACCAATAGATACACCTGCATACGGTGCTAAGTAAAGAAGCGGTGAAGGTTCACTCGCACTCGCACTCACCACAATAGAATAGTCCATTGCGCCATGTTTTTTTAATGTGTTAATAACACCCGCTACTGTAGATTCCTTTTGACCGATGGCGACGTAAATACAAATAACATCTTCCTCTTTTTGGTTAATGATGGTATCGAGTGCAATAGAGGTTTTTCCTGTTTGACGGTCGCCAATAATGAGCTCGCGTTGCCCACGTCCAATCGGCACGAGTGCATCGAGTACTTTTATACCCGTTTGCAGTGGTTCATCAACGGATTTTCGACTCATTACACCGGTAGCTTTTCTTTCTAAAGGACGGGTTTGATCGGTTTCAATCGACCCTAATCCATCAATCGCTTGACCAAGCGGGTTAATCGCTCTTCCAAGCATCTTTTCTCCTACCGGCACTTCAAGAATGCGTCCCGTTGTCTTAACGGTGTCGCCCTCCTTGATGGCCGTTGATTCATCAAGGATGATGACACCGACATTATCTTTTTCTAAATTGAGTGCCATGCCGTATACATTGTCTTTAAATGCAAGCAACTCTCCCGACATCGCTTCTTCAAGTCCGTGTACAAGCGCAATCCCATCACCAACACTAATGACAGTCCCAACGTTTTCCGTTTTGACTTCCTTGCTGTATTTTTTTATTTGCTCTTTAATGAGCGCGCTAATTTCCACGGGGTTTATTTTTGATTTCATCTAATCACCTGCCTATTTCTTCAAAGCTGTTTTCAATCGATTTAGCGCGGCGTTTACGGTATCATCAAGCACAAGTCCATTGTACTCAACACGGATCCCACCTAAAACCGATGCATCGATTTTGTTTTCGATAATAATCGTGCGGCGATATTTCTTTTCATACGATTGTTTTAGTTGCTCTATGCGTTCATCATTAAGCGCTTGACCGCTAAAGACATGTAAACGCATGATTCCTTCGCGCTTTTCTGATATTTTTTGATAATCCGCAAAAATAGCATCAACCAAATTAAATCGGTTGTAATCAATTAAAACACAAAGAAAATCGAAAAAAAGCGGTGGCAACTCTGAAGCCTTCAACACGGTCTTTTTTTCTTCTTTGCGAATGCGCGGATGATCGAAAAACGCTTTTACTTCATCATCTAGTGCTTGCGATAACGTGTCAAACGCTTCGTCAATCTTTGATTCAAGATTGTTTTCTATGGCAAGTTCAAAAAGCGCGATTGCGTATTGTTCACTCACAACACTCATCGACGCTCAACACTTTCGATTGCTTCATCGATTAATTTGTAATACGTTGCTTCATCGAGTTCTTTGGCAATCACTTTTTCTGATAATTTCACCGCTACCGAAACGATTTCATCCCGCATCTTCGAACGCGCTACTTCGATTTCCTGTGCGAGATCTCTTTGTGCAGATTTCTTTATGTTTGCCGCTTCGTCTTTGGCTTCTTGCAATAGTTTCCGCTTTGTATCGTCGCTTTGACTCTTTGCCTCTTCAAGAATTTGTCTCGCTTCATCTTTAATGCGTTCATACGCTTTTTCAGCATCAGCGCGAAGTGCTTCTGCCGCTTCATTTTTAGAAACAGCATCCGTTAATGCTTGGTCCATAACGTCTTGACGTGCTTCAATAAACGCTGTCACTTTATCCCAAAACATGAACTTAACCACAATAATTAAAAGCACCGTGGCAACGATTTGAACGATCATTTCAAGTGGGTCGATGCCAAGTCCCATTTCTACGAGACGTTGAATGGCTTGTGCAACACGTTCCATTATGTTGCCTCCAATCCTAACTTACTTAGTTTCCAAATCCAATTAAAACAAACGCAATGATTAATGCATAAAGTCCAGTCGTTTCTGCCATGGCTTGACCCACAAGCATTGTCGTTGTGATCTTACCGATTGCTTCTGGTTGTCTACCAACCGCTTCAACGGCTTTTCCAGCCGCAAATCCTTGCCCAATTCCAGGCCCAATACCTGCAACCATTGCAATCCCTGCGCCGAGCAAT
Organism: Mollicutes bacterium; assembly: GCA_003559235.1. GTDB lineage: Bacteria > Bacillota_I > Bacilli_A > Izemoplasmatales > Izemoplasmataceae > PWME01. The sequence goes on from PWME01000219.1 coordinate 15,375, forward strand.
GCAAGGGCAGATACAAACGCATCATTAAACTGTAATCCTTCTAATATGAGGGGTGTAAACATAAATTGACTCATGAGGTGCCTCCTTGTTAATTAAAGTTTTTTATTATTTATGATGACTTCTCACTGTCGATATTGACGTCTTCAATAGCCATCGACACGAAGATTGTGAGCAACATGAAGTAAACCATTGCTTGAACAACCCCAAACCCTACATTAAATATAGGATGAACAATCGTTGCGGTGAAAAATGTGGCTGCGAACGAAGGTAAAAGGTTATAGACAAACACAAAAATTACACTTCCAGTCAATAAGTTTCCAAATAGACGGAGCCCCATGGCAACAGGGGTAGATATTTCACTAACAATATTTAATGGTAATAAAAGTGGTGTTGGCGAACTCAGATCTTTTAGTCGGTTTAATGGCCCACGGACTAATAACCCAGACCCTTGAATGGTTAAAAACGCAATCAAGCTCATCGATAACGCAACAGACATGTTTGCAAGCGGTGTCGCTAAACCGAACAACCCTGCTGTATTCGCAAAAATAAGATACAAGAAAATGGCGGTTAACATGGGGGCGAACCGGCGCCACTCTTTCCCGTAAAATTGTTTAATAAAATCATTAATGGTATCGACAAAAATAACCGCTATAAAAGCAACGCCACGCGGCTTATCGCGTGGTGATAAATTGCCGACTTTCTTGCCAACAATACTAAGAAGAATCATCAACGCAATTATGACGATGACCGACGCTTTAATATTTTGTGATAATCCATCAAGCCATTCCATCATGGTGCGGACCTCCTTTTCGTCCATCCTTCCGTGCGTGTACAAAGAAAACACCGATCATAACCATTTTAAAGGCCGTAAATCCAAAAAACACTGGCACTACCGCATAAGGTGAATCTGAACGCAAATACACTATCAGTAATATGAGTGCATAAAACGCATAACGGAATGCGTAGTTTTGCATGGTTCTACGCCTTAAGGTTTGCGGATTTGTGTATGCGGTTTTCATGGTTGTGCGGTAGTTGTGGCTCATCAGCATAACACTCACCGCACCACCCAAAAAGTAATTAATGGCAATGGTTCTACCGAAAATAGTTCCTAATGTGATTGTCACAACGAGTATAAACGGCCAAACATATACAAAGGTTTTTAACAACGATTTTTCAGTCATCTTTGCGTGCTCCTAACCGATACACCCGTACCATTAAATTTCTAATTGCCGCAAGCGCGCCAATAAACATAAAAATAATAATAAAAACATTCTCATAATCAAGCGCATTATCAAGCAATCGTCCGAGTAAAAACCCGATGCCAATTGCCGCAACCGCTTCATAAATAAAGCTTGTCGCAATCGCAAACAACCGAAATAAAAATTTGCGATCTTCCATTATTTCGTTCCAAACAACCGATCCCCGCAATCGCCAAGGCCGGGAACGATAAATCCTTGTGCATTGAGTTTTTCATCAAGCGCAGCCAAATAAATATCAACATCATCATGCGCTGCTTGTAAGGCGTTAACCCCTTCAGGGCACCCAACGATACCAACGAACCGAATATCCTTTGCGCCACGTTCTTTTAATGCATGAACCGCCGCAATCGTGCTTCCACCTGTTGCGAGCATGGGGTCAACCAACAATACCGCGGCTTCTTTAATTTCATCGGGGAACTTTACATAATAAGAATGCGGCTGCATCGTTATTTCATCGCGATACAAACCAATATGACCTATTTTAGCCGTAGGAATCAAACTATGAATGCCTTCAACCATCCCTAATCCGGCACGCAAAATCGGAACAATGACAATTTTCTTGCTCAACATTTTACATGTCGTTTTGGCAAGTGGGGTTTCGACATCACATGATTCTGTAGAAAAATCACGGGTGATTTCATACGCCATTAATCCGCTAATTTCACCGACGGTTTCACGAAAAGTTTTGGTGTCGGTGTCTTTATCGCGGATTTTGTGCATTTTATGTTCAATAAGTGGGTGATTCAAAATAACAACTTTTCCCATTGTTAACACTTCCATTTCATTGCACGCTTTACTTACAGGAAAATCCCGCCGTTGGTTAACCCAACGTCGCAGGCGTCGGCGTGCAAAATAGCGTCTTGACGTTATTTTTAACGCTACGCTACTTCCGGCGCTTTTTTTCATTACAATTATATCAAAAGGCTATGATAATACAACCAAAACCCATGGGTTTTTATAGGAAGTTTAGCATCGCAGCCAAAACGTTTTCACAAAAACACAAGCACAGCCTCTTTTAATAGCCTTGAGGCTGTGTAAATAACCCCGTTTCATAAGACCAGTCCATAAACCTGAATCATGGCATCTTTGACAGGTTTAAAAGACTTGCGGTGGACTGAACAGGGTCCAAACATTTTTAACGCGTCAAGATGGGCTTTTGTTGGATACCCTTTATGGCGTTCAAATCCATACTTAGGATACGTTTTCGCCAAAAGGTGCATCCGTGCATCCCGTGTTACTTTTGCAAGAATACTCGCTGCCGCAATCGAAGCACTCAATTGATCCCCTTTTATAATCGATGTATAGGGCATCGTATCATTAAGCGGCATAGCATCTGTCAGGACGTGATCAACATGAATACCCAAATCTTTAATCGCTTGAATCATGCCTTGTCGGCTTGCTTGATACACATTAAGACGATCAACCGCTTCATGACTAAGTTCTACAATGGCATACGCTTTCGCTTTTTCAATAATTTCATCAAATAACGCTTCGCGCTTTAACGCTGTCAACTTTTTTGAGTCATCCAACCCTGAGATTGGATTTTCTGGGTCTAAAACAACCGCAGCGCAAACAAGTGGTCCTGCAAGCGGTCCTCTGCCTGCTTCATCACAGCCTGCGACGTGTTTTCCTTGCATAGCCCCTAGGGCTTTTTCATACGTGAACAGCTTCATGGTATCACATCAAGCATAATCGGCCCAAATTTATGATGCCTAAAATCATGGATAAATCGCTCAATAACACGGTCATAATCAATTGCGCCACCGGCGACTAAAAAGCCACGACGCTTTCCAATCGCATCGAACACATCCATGATAGAAGCACTCGGTACAACACTGATATCATAATGCGCATTCAACGCGTCATGTTTATGTTCTAACAACCACGCAATGCCATACACTGCAATATCATCAAGCGCTAAGATTGGATCGCGAATTGCGCCTAGTAAGGCAAGCTTCTTTCCAACTTCGGGGTCTTCAAACTTTGGCCATAAAACACCCGGTGTATCAAGCAGTGAAAGTTCTTCATGAATGCGAACCGTTTGAAGATGCTTCGTAACCCCTGGCACATCCCCTACTTTCGTCGCTTTTCGCTTCACAAGTCGGTTGATTAACGTGCTTTTACCAACATTAGGAATTCCAAGAATCATTGCGCGAATAGGACGATTTTTTAGTCCCCTAGCTTGGGCACGTTCACGTTTAGCGCGCATTAACTCAGTTGCTTTTTCAACGATGTTTTCAATGCCGCGCCCCCCTTTGGCATCAACCGTGATGGCACGCGTAAATTCATTATGAAAGTACGTAACCCATTGAGTAAGCACCTTATGCGGTGCAAGATCTGCTTTCATCAATATAATTAGTCTAGGTTTTCCTTTTGTAATCTCATGCATCATTGGGTTGCGTGAGGCTAGTGGCGCACGGGCATCTAATAATTCAAATACAACATCGACATTTTTTAAATGCGCCTTTATTTCACGGCTGGTCTTTGCCATATGGCCAGGGTACCATTGAATGGTTTTCATTCGTCATTCACACTCCCAAACGCATGCAAAGGCCAATAGCGCAGCACAACCCTGCCATAAATAGCATCAGATTCAACCATGCCTACTGAAGGGGTTCTAGAGTCAGTAGAATTGTTCAAATTATCCCCAAGCACGAACACATGATCATCGGGCACGGTATACTGACCGAGTCCTATCTTTAACGGCAAATCATTAATTAAGTAATAATTATCGAGTTTTTCACTATTTAAATAAACCCCATCTTCAGCAATCAACACTGTATCACCCGGTAACCCTATCACACGCTTTACCAAATAACCATACGACTGTGTATCTACAACCACAATATCAAAGTAATCATACGTTAACCGGTAATGACGAATAATTACTGTTTCACCGTTAGACATGCTTGGTTCCATACTTTCACCGCGCACATCCGCAATGGAAAACATGAACGCATTCACAAAACTTACACTTAAGAGCACAAGTGCAACAAAACGGGATAGTGCAGCGCGTTCTTGGTATTTTTTAAGCGTCTCCTGGACCGTAAAATATGTTAATGAATCACGCAAGCGAACCAAGCGTGTATACAAAAACAATGTGTAAGTAACTAAGATCAATGAAAGCAACGGAAAGAAATAAATTTGAAAAGGCACACCATCAAATATCAAAACAAGCGGATTAAAAAATAGTCCGAAATCACGCGCTTGCGGTGAAACCATGTTTAAAAAGACCGTGAGTGCAATCGCTATGATAACGAGTACAATATTTCTACGCGTAATCTTGTAGCGTTTTGTTGCACGGTCTTTTACTTCAATTTGCCTTTGAAGTGCGGCATCGAAATATGCCGATAATGGTTTCTCTTCTTGATGCATATTATCACCTGATTTTTTTGAGTAACGCGTCTAAATCTTCTTTTTCAATCAGTACATCACGTGGTTTTGACCCTAAGTTTTCAGACACAATATTAGCATCTTCTAGCGATTGCACAATACTTTGCGCACGGTTAAAACCAATATTAAAGTTTTTACTAATTTTATTAATGCTTGCCTCTTGCGCTTCAACAACAAAGCGCGCAACGGTTTCAAATAATTCATCACGCTCAAGCGTTTTGGCAATGCTTTTGACAAGCATATCTTGTGTAAAGCGGTATGTCGGTGGCATTTGGTCGCGAATGAATGCGGTAATCGTCTCGATGTCCTTATCAGGTACAAACGCCCCTTGCACACGGATTTTCCCTTGTCCATTGCTTGCATAAAGCATATCACCACGACCAAGCAGTTTTTCTGCACCACTTGAATCGATAATCGTTTGACTGTCTACATAACTTGATACACTAAACGCAATCCGCGTTGGAATATTAGATTTAATGGTCCCTTTGACAACATCGGTTGAAGGGCGTTGCGTGGCAATAATCAAATGAATACCGCAAGCCCGTGCTTTTTGTGTAATCCGTTTAATCGCATCTTCAACGTGTTGCGATGACACCATAATCAAATCCGCTAACTCATCAACTACGATGACAATGTAGGGCATGTATACATTGTCTGATGCTTTTTTTTCATTATACGAATCAATATCACGAACGTGTTCATCAGAAAAGATATTAAAACGCCGATCCATTTCATCCACAACCCAACGCAATGCGCCGGTCGCTGCTTTTGCGTCTGTGATGACAGGGGTTATAAGATGGGGTAAATCATTGTAATGAGACAACTCAACCATCTTTGGATCTATCAAAATCAACTTAAGTTCACTCGGTGTATACTTAACGAGCAAACTCATTAAAATGGTATTGATACATACACTTTTTCCACTACCCGTTGCCCCAGCAACGAGTCCGTGGGGCATCGATTTTATTGAAGAAAATACGGCTTTACCATCAATGTCGAGTCCGAGTGCGACTGTGAGCGGCTGCGCAGCATTCACAAACTTTGAACTTTCAATAATATCGATAAAGTGTACCGTCTGCATGGTCGCGTTTGGCACTTCAATGCCAACCGTACTTTTTCCTGGAATGGGGGCTTCAATACGAATTTCACGGGCTTCAAGACTCATCTTTAAGTTATCCGCAATACCGGTAATTTTTCTTACATTAACCCCGCTATCGAGGGCAATTTCATACCGCGTTACCGTGGGTCCTTGTGTGTGTTTATGTACCTTAGCACCAATCGAAAATTCTTCAAACGTTTTATTGAGTGTGTTGATATTTTTTTCAATTGACTCCGTTAAATCAGGTTTCGCTTCTTGCGGTGTTGTGAAAAGGTCAAAGGGTGGCAACTGGTAATCTTTTGTCGCCTCTAAATCACTACGAACAAAGCCTTCATCAACTTCAATCGGTTCATCATTGAAGATTTCTTCTTGGGGTTCAACCGTTTCAGTAGGTTCTTGGTCAACTTTGGGGTCTTGAGGTTTGGTTACTTCCTCTTTAGGTTTATGATGAATTGTTTCCTCTAAAGGCTCATCATGGGGCATTTTTTTATCAGTCTCGTCTTCATGAATGGTTTCATCGGGTGTGCGATGGATAATGCGTGCACTCCGTCGTTTTTCTTGTGAAGCCATCGCTTCATTTAAATTTTTACCGCGAATCAAATCGAACTCAGGATACGCAGTGCCATATTTCGCGATTAATTCTTCTTTTGTTAAACGTGGGGTTTTTCGAAAGGAATCGAGTTTATCTAAATCACGCTTGTTTGTGCTCATAATTGGTATCACAACGTCATCTTTTACATGCTTGCCAAAAATCGGCGACACAAAACGGTCGCGTTCTAAAGGTTTCGCCTCAGTGCCATCCGCAATCTGATAAAGTCGAAACGGTGTTTCATCCTCACTACGGCGTCTTGGCGGTACAATGCGTTTAGGTTTTTTAAACAGCATGGTGATCATCCTTATCAATTATTCTTGTTTAACGTCTTATCAAAAAACGCCTTAACCTCAAGCACAGTTTTTCGGTAACGATTGGTGTAGAGTCCGTAACGCTTCCCATTTTTGTAGATCGCAAACGATGGCACACCATCAATCGGTTCTTCTTTAAACGCGACCAACAGATCGCCTCGCTTTACACGGTAAAAATGCACCGTTGGATAAAGCGCTTCAAGTGCAGGCATAAACCGCTCTGCATAAGCACAATCTAAACATGTATCGGTGGTGTACATGAATACTGAGTAAGCATCTTCATTGAGACATTGCCTGTATTCATCATAACTAGTAATCGTCTTCATCATCAATGTTTCCACTTTCGAGTGCGCGAATGGTCTCATCTACCACATCAAGGGATAAATCTTCATCAAACAGCTTCTTCGAATACACTTTTGAGGTTTCTTCACCGACAATCCCAATAATCGTTAAGCTAATCTTTTTCGTAATGAAATCTACCCCAGTGTTAATGACGAGCTTTCTAAACCAATATGCTGGATTAAACAAATTGATAGCGCCAATGGTTGTTTTAACAGCCCGTTTAACATTTTTCTTTTTGGCAAATTTAATCAGTTTCTTTTCATCCATATTACGCTTTAATTCATACGCGCGCACGATTTTTGTGACACGGACACCGCGGGTACTTTTTAAGACGGGTGTATTCAAAATGCCATCAAGTCGTTCAATGACATAACGATTAAGTTCTAGCATTTCATCAACACTTAACTCTAGCATCGGATACTTCGAGTTAGGAAAGTAATAACTAGAAATTGATTCAATTAATTCATAAGAGAGTTCATACGTTATTTTTGCGGTTGAACGATCCGATTTTTTATATAAACGCTTAAATTCATCTTGTTTATCGATAATTAGCGCTTTTAAGTCTTCTTCTTCAACGGCTTCGGCTGGTCTATGCAAAATATGTGACCCAATGTTTTTACCACGAATGGCAAAATAAACATAGATCATCGTAAATAAAACAAACCCGAAGGCGATTCCTAAAAAGAAGCTCAATACGTCGGTTATTGAAAAAGACACAGCTTCTCACCACCTTTACTCTCCCCATTATATCATAAGCACATGATTTCAACGACAAGCAAAAAATGTGAATTTCATTGAATGCGACGCCATTGTATGCGATAATCATACGAGGTGGTATGTATGAAAGACTATTTAATTGCACTCGATTTGGATGGAACGTTACTTTATGACTGGAGCACAATTCATGAAAAGACGGTTGCTTACTTAAAAAGCCTTAAAGCAATGGGACACAAACTGGTCATTGCGACAGGGAGACCTTATCGCAGTAGCATCGGCTTTTATGATTCGCTTGGGCTCAACACGCCGTTGATTAACTATAACGGTGCCTTAGTAACGTGGAAAAACAATCCCGCATTTACGCCAGTCAACATCACATTAAACAAAGATGATGTCATCGATATTTTCACAAAAAATGCGCCTTATATTTACAACGCATTTTGTGAGATTCGCGATGATATTTATTTGCTTGAAGACCGTGAAGATATTGCGCCATTACTGCATAATTTTAATGGTGCTAAATTGCATGTAGGCCCTTTGCATGAAACATTACCCGCTGGAACAAATGGCTGCATTATCATTGCCCACAAATCTCAAGGGCAGCATATTGAAAATTACATTAATACCCATTATAAAGATAAAATCGGCTGCCGTAACTGGGGCGATGATAACCGCTTTATTATCGAACTTTTTTCGCCAAAAACCAACAAAGGGGAAGCCTTGAAAAACGTCGCACGGTCACTAGGAATACCGCGCGAACGCATCATTGCTTTTGGGGATGGCATGAACGATGTTGAAATGCTTGCGTATGCAGCAACAGGGGTGGCTGTAAACAATGCGCATGAATCATTACGTGCCGTGGCTGATGTGATTAGCCCACACGATCATAAAGACCATCCCATTGAACGCTATTTGTCAAAGCATCTAGATGATGCACCAGACTTTGACCCTTCATTATAAAACGCGCCGCCTTGATTAGACAGCGCGTTTTTTTATGCGACAGCTTTCGCTGCATCAAGCACTTTTTCAACATAATCAGCATCGCCTGTTAAGGTGATTCTGGTTATTTTTTTATCCGTATTAAACTTCATGGTAAATTTCGTAGGGTTTGCATTGCTTATGTCAAGGACTTGTTGGCGTAAGGTTGATAATTTTGCTTGACTTAAATCATGCATATCAATGATTGTGCACACTTGCATCGTTTTCATAGAATGCATCGCTCCTTTCAAAAACATTTTGACCTGTTCTGAGGCTTCTTGTGTAATCAATCCCATGGTAGTTTTTCTTTCCATATACGCTTTTATGTCCGCTTCATTAAATTGCCACGTTCCACCAAGTTTTGACCCGCTGAGTAGCCCCTCTTTGAGATGCCGTCTCACGGTTCGTTCTGATAAACCACTCATCATGACAACGTCTTCAAGTCGATACATATTATTTGATTTCATCTTTATCACCTAACCAAAGTATATACTACATGTCAAAACATGTCAACATTATTTTGACATGTTTTGTCATTTTTGATTGAAAAAAAAGGAGTTTTTACTCCTTAATCAAAAGCGGAATCCGCCTTTGCGCTTTCCTTTTCCCTTTTTTTGTTTCTTTGCAGGTTGAGATGGGATGGATTTCATCGGATTGGATGGGTCGATTTTTGATGGGTCCATCGATGACATTTGTTTAAACGTTTCATGTTGTTGTTCTAAACTGCGAATCAGTTTATTCACTTCTGCAACGCTACGCCCTGACCCTTTTGCGATACGGCGTCTTCGGCTTGCGTTTTGTTTTAATAAAGCAGGGCGTTTACGTTCTTCTTTTGTCATTGAACCAATTAATGCTTCAATAAATACAAGTTGCCTATCATCGACATTTACATTTTTCATCATTTTTGAAACACCTGGAATAAGTTTCATAATTCCGCCAAGAGAACCCATGCGCTTTAACATTTTGAGTTGTTTTAAATAATCATTGTAGTTAAACTTGCCAGACATCATTTTTTCCATCATGTTCATCATGTCATCTTCATCAACGTTTTCAGTAACTTTGTCGACGAGTGATAAGACATCGCCCATGCCGAGGATTCGACCCGCCATGCGTTCTGGATGAAAGACTTCAAAGGCGTCATATTTTTCCCCAACACCCATAAATTTAATCGGTACATCCGCAACTCTTCTTAATGACAAAGCCGCGCCACCACGCGTATCGCCATCAAGCTTGGTAATAATGGCACCAGTAATATCAAGCGATGTATTAAAGTGTTCGGCAACTTGTACAGCATCTTGACCGGTCATAGCATCTAATACTAACAACGTTTCATCCGGCTGAATGGCTGTTTTAACACGCTGTATTTCATCCATCATGGTGGCATCAATATGCAGTCTTCCCGCTGTGTCAAAAATGAGTAAGTCATACGCATTTGTTTCTGCGTGCGTTAAGGCTTTTTCAGCGATGGTTTCTGGTGCTTCCTTCGTTCCCATATCAAAAACATCGATGCTTAAATCACTACCGATTTTTTGAAGCTGATCAATGGCTGCAGGACGATGGACGTCGAGTGCAACAAGCAACGGGTTAACGCTGTGGTGTTTTCGCAAATAGTTTGCGAGCTTCCCTGCTGTTGTTGTTTTACCTGACCCTTGCAATCCCGCAAGCATAACTTTATTAAGTCCTTGTTTTAGGGCAAACGTGTGCGATTCGCCCCCAAGTAATTCTTTTAATTCATCGCGAACGATTTTAACAACTTGTTGTGAAGGGTTTAGACCTTTAAGAATCTTTTCATCAAGCGCCTTTTCTTTTACTTCACGTGTAAAGGTTTTAACGACTCTAAAATTGACGTCTGCTTCTAATAAACTAAGACGCACCTCACGCATCATTTCTTCAATATCTTTTTCACTGAGACGTGCTTTACCACTTAAACGTCTCAATGCCATTTGCATGCGATCAGACAATTGTTCAAATGCCATGTTATTCCACCTTTTCAAGCGCATCGATTAGCGCGATGATGGTTTCATCACGCGATGCATTGCGCAGTTCATTCATAAGTTCTTGACGCGTTTTTGCTTTTGCGTGTAAAGCAAGTTTTTTTTCATAGTCATACAGTTTTTGCGTACCGCGTTGAATTTGGTCGTGCACGGCGGTACGACTCACTTGATACATTTGTGCAAGTTCTGATAATGTGTAGTTATCATAGTAATAATGACGCATTCTTTCAGCTTGCGATGGGGGGAGAAGTACACCATAAAAATCAAGCAGTTCAATAATTTTGACGTGATCGTTAATCGGTTTCATCTAATAAGTCCGTAAAGAGACCGTATATGTATGCTTCAATATCAAAATATTCTAAATCATCGACGGTTTCCCCCAATCCGACGAGTTTAACAGGAATCCCAAGCGTTTCGCGAACCGCTAAAGCAATCCCACCTTTCGCCGAACCGTCAAGTTTGGTTAATACAACCCCGCTAAGGTTTGTAACTTCATTGAATATTTTTGCCTGATTCATACCATTTTGGCCTGTTGTTGCGTCCAAAACAAGCAATGATTCATGGGGTGCATCTGGCACAGCTCGCCCTAACACACGGGAAATTTTTTCAAGTTCACGCATTAAGTTGGCTTTGTTTTGTAAGCGACCAGCGGTATCACATAATAAGACATCAATGTCATTCGCCTTAGCATATTGAACGGCATCGTACATCACGCTTGAAGGGTCACTGCCTTCAGGCTTCTCAAAAAATGCACAGCCAACACGTTCACTCCAAATGCGTAATTGATTAATCGCACCCGCACGAAATGTATCACCCGCAACCATCATAACGCTTTTGCCTTTTTGCATTAATAAATGCGCCACTTTGGCAATGGTAGTAGTTTTACCAACCCCATTAACCCCAACAAAAAGCAAGACACTCAACGGTTGATCGATGACTAAGTTTGTATCAATGACTTCATCGCGAACATAGCGCTTAAACATCGCCTCAACAATCGCCTCACGTAGTGCTGCTGCATCTTTAATGCCTTCTGTGGCTACGGTTTCCCGCAAATGCGAAACGATGGATAAGACAGTGTCAACACCCATATCAGCCATGATAAACGCTTCTTCTAAATCATCGAATAAATCGTCATCAATTCTTCTACCACTAGCGAGTAAAGTATCTAAATCACCAAAAACGCTTTGACGCGTTTTTTCCATCCCAATTTTATATTTTTTTGCTTTTTCTTTTCGTGCTTTACTTTGAAAAAGTTTACTAAACAATCCCATATTCATCACTTCTTTCCCGTCTTCACAACCGCATTATATCATAACACAAAACACTTAGGAATGAAAAAACCCCTTTCCAAAGGGAAATCCGCCTCTCGGCGGATTAAGGAAGGGGATGTGTGAATATAAAATATTCACCATGCTATGTAAGGGATAAGTCGCGACCTCTCAGTCGCAATTAAATAATACCATAGGGTTTTCGTAGTGTCAACACTATTACCTATGTTTTTTACTAAGTTTCAAAATCTTAGTCCTACCCTTCATTTACCTGTTTTAAACTTATGTTTTTATAAATCCGCACCCTTGTTGATCGTCACACATGATGGTTCCCTTTTCATCTTCAACAAGCGGTTTTTCACATTGTGGGCACGGTTCACCAATTGGCCGACCATGCATGATGTGCCGACATTTCGGGAAATTATCGCACGCATAAAATACGTTGCCTTTATTTTTTCCTTTTTTTGCAACGCGCTCGACAATGGTTCCTTTATTACACTTAGGACAAGTAACGCCTGTCGATTTCGGCTTCGCTTTTGGTTTGTCATTGTTTTTAATATATTTACATTCAGGGTAGCCACTACACGCTTCAAACGTGCCATAACGCGATTCACGGTACACCATCGGCTTCCCACACTGTGGGCATGCTTCTCCCGTAAGCTTGGGTGGTGCTTTCTCCATTTCTTGATTGGCTTTTTCAACGAGTGGCATAAAATCATGATAAAACGATGCGATCACTTTCGATTGATTACGCTTTTGGTTCGCAATTTCATCCAAAACATTTTCCATATGCGCGGTGTAATCAACATTAATAATACCCGAAAAATATGCATCGAGTTTCTCAATCGTCAGTTTCCCTTGTTCAGTAGGAATGAACTTTTTCTCTTGCACATCAATGTATTTTCTTGCTTTTAGTGTCGTAACGGTTTGCGAATAAGTTGATGGTCTTCCAATCCCAAGTTCTTCCATCTCTTTGATGAGTTTCGCTTCAGTAAAGCGCGCAGGTGGTTGCGTAAAGTGTTGAGATGGATTAATAGATTTTGCGTCAAGTTGTTTCCCAACTTCAAGCGCTGGTAAGTCTTTGTTCTCAAACGACTCATAATCTTTATAGGCTTTTAAGTATCCATCAAATGTTAAGGTTTGGGCATGCGCTTTGAAAATGGTGTTGGCATTGGCAAGGTCGACTGTCACTGAGGTAAAGGCAGCGCTTTTCATTAAAGCCGCCATGGTGCGTGCATAAATCATTTTATACAATTTAAACTCTTCCCTGTTTAGAAACGGTTTTACTTGCTCTGGTGTGTATTTGGGATGTGTAGGACGTACCGCTTCATGCGCATCTTGCAACTTTTTCGATGATACCGCACGTTTCCCACTGCCGACATACGCATCACCATAAAGGGCTTTTATGGCATCTTTTGCAGGCGCAATGAATGATTGGCTCATCCGTGTTGAATCGGTCCGCGTGTAAGTAATTAATCCGACCGTTTCATCTTTTAGTTCAACACCTTCATACAACTTTTGGGCGATCAACATTGTTTTTTGACCACTAAAGTTGAGTTTATTTGAGGCTTCTTGTTGGAGTGAAGACGTCGTGAATGGCGGTTTAGGTTTACGCTTTCGATTCCGTGTGACAACATTGTCTACTGTAAAAGATTTTGTGAGTGTCTTCAGCAATGCATCAGTGGTTTCTTGATCGGGCAACTTTGCTTTTTTCTTGTTAATGGTTGCCAACTCTGCTTCAAATGCATCAAAAATCGCTTTGACTTTCCAGTATTCTTCTGGCTTAAATGCTTCAATGGCTTTTTCCCGTTCAACAAGAATCTTTAAAGCAGCGCTTTGCACGCGGCCAGCAGATTTTGATTTGATTTTATTTTGCAATAATTTACTAAGTTTAAACCCGATAATGCGGTCTAAAATACGACGCGTCTCTTGACTTGAAACGAGTCCATGGTCAATGCCTCTTGGTTCCTCAAACGCTTTGACAACCGCATCTTTTGTGACCTCGTTAAAGATAACGCGATGCATCGGTTTATCGTCCGCATCAAGCACTTGTTCAAGGTGCCAACTGATGGCTTCCCCCTCGCGATCAGGGTCAGTTGCTAAATAAACCGCATCAGCTTTGTTGGCGGCTTTTTGTAATTCCTTAACAATCTTTTCTTTATCTTGAATAATATCATAGCGGGGGGCGAAGTCGTTTTCTATATCGAGACCGAGCCCACCAGTCCCAGCGATGGCTAAATCACGAATGTGACCTTTAGAAGACAAGACATTATAATCGTTCCCTAAATATTGCTTGATGGTTTTTGATTTACTCGGTGACTCAACAATAACAAGTTTTTTCATAGGCAAACCTCCAATTTCGCCGTTATTATGACACGGTCCAAAAAGACTGTCAAGATGACAGTCTCGTTATATATATATATCATATATATAAAAAATTTATGGTCTTAATACGAAGGTCATTCGATCTTTCCCTTGCATATCCTTTTTTTGAATGATACGGGTGTTTTTCAAATATTTCTTACAAAGCTTTCGAATTTCTTTCGCTTTATCATATGCGTGTTCGAAGGCGATAATGTAGCGACCATTCATAATGCTTTCGGCTTGGCGTAAAATGGCTCGGTAATAATCAAGCCCATCTTCGCCACCAAAAAGTGCAATATGCGGTTCATGATTTTTTACTAAGGCTTCAACGTGTTCATGGTTCGGTATGTAAGGGGGATTAGACACTAAAATATCAAACGTGCCTTGGCCTTGGAGTGGTGCTAACATATCGCCCGCATGAAATGTGACATTCGCACCAAGATTTTCGCTGTTTTGTCGCGCGACTTTTAATGCTGGTTCACTAATGTCGGTTGCATGGGCTTCAATGTTTTCATCTTCAAGTGCGAGGGTTATCGCCAAGCAACCAGACCCAGTGCCAATGTCGGCAACCCGAACGGGTGTATCGCCAAATAATTCTGCTTTGTAATCTAAAAGATATCCAATCAACTCTTCTGTTTCGAATCGTGGAATTAAGACATTTTCATTAACACCAAACCGGTATCCGTAAAAATGTTCACACTCAGTAATGTGCTGTGTTGGTTTATGCTCAATTACGTATGCATCAACGGCATTACGGAATCGTTGATACATATCTGCTTGCATCATATCCTGCATACGTGCTAAAAGTTCAGCTCCCGATAAACCACTAAAGTGCATGAGTAAAATGCGTACAGCGGTTGGTTCTTTATCGTTGTCAAGCGCATATTGTTCGTTGATGCTAAGCGCCTCTTGATAAGTTGGCATACAATAACTCCTTCTTACCCTAGTGATGTTTCCGCACCGGCCAATTTTCGTTTTTCTTCTTCGGCCAGTAACGCATCAATAATTGGGTCTAACTTGCCTTCCATCACACGATCAAGTTGTTGGATAGTAAAACCAATCCGATGATCGGTAATGCGGTTTTGCGGGTAATTGTACGTGCGAATCTTTTCACTGCGATCGCCCGTTCCAATTTTAGTGCGCCGTGCTTCGTCTTCCTGTGCGATTTGTTCTTGGCGAATTTTATCTTGAACACGAGCGCGTAATACGCGCATCGCTGTTGCTTTATTTTCGTGTTGACTACGTCCATCTTGCGAACTAGATACAATCCCCGTTGGAATATGCGTAATACGCACAGCTGAATCGGTCGTGTTAACACTTTGACCACCTTTGCCACTCGATCGATATGTATCAATACGAAGATCATTTTTATCAATGTCAACATCAATGTCTTCAGCCTCAGGCAATACTAATACAGTGGCTGTAGATGTATGGATTCTACCTTGTGATTCTGTTTGGGGTACCCGTTGAACACGGTGCGCGCCAGACTCATATTTTAATAATGCATAAACATGGTCTCCACTCACGGTAAACTCAACTTGACTAAACCCTCCCGATGCGCCTTCTTCTTCATTAAGTAAAGCAATTTTCCAGTTGTGTTGTTCAGCGTATCGCATATACATGCGGTATAAATCCCCCGCAAAAATATTGGCTTCATCACCACCTGCTGCCCCACGAATTTCTACAATAACATCTTTATCGTCATTCGGGTCTTTAGGGACAAGCAATGTTTTTAAAGTATTTTCAAGTTCTGTGAGGGTGTGTTTCGCTTCTTGAAGCTCCGTTTCTGCCATATCGCGGATTTCCTCATCGTCTTCTTGCATCAAATCCGTTAAATCTTTAATGGTTTGTTCTGTTTCGAGATAAGTTTCATAGACAGAAACGGTTTTTTCAAGCTCACTTTGTTCTTTGGATAAAGCCTTCAATTTTTCAAGATTTTGGGTAATCTCAGGATCACTCAATTGTTCGTTTATCGTCATGTATCGCGACCGCATCCGGTCAAGTCGTTCTTTCATACACATCACTCCGAGACATCATTATATTATACCGCTCCATATTTTTCAACTGAAGTATGATGAAGGCGTTTACCAACATAAACAAGCAAGCCGATAAACAGCGCCACCAAGACAATTCCTTTGAAAATAGAACTAATCGTTAAGGCCCACCAAATGCCGTGTTTATCTGGTGTCAACGCATCCATCAACACAATGGCAAGTGGAATACGCATGACATTGCCCACCACCTGTACAAGGGATGGAATACGGGTTTTACCGAGCCCATTAAAGGCACCTGCAGTCACCATTTCTAAAATCATAAATAATTGTGAGATACTTAAAATACGTAAATAATCTATCCCTTGTGATAAGGTTGGTTCCGTATCAATAAAGATCGCAAACAAGCTTCGCGCGCCGAAAAATAACAAGGCATTTACGGCAAGACCATAGGGAATTAATAATGCCATGCTTTGTTTATAACCCGCTTTGACACGCCCAAATTGATTCGCCCCGACATTTTGCCCTACAAAACTTGCCAAAGCAACTTGGAAGCCTGATGCAACCATCCAACTAAGCGCTTCAATTTGACTCCCAATCCTTGAAACCGTCATGACACTCTCGCCAAACCGCGCGACCATAACGCCAATCGCGATGGCAATACTTGTCATAATCATACTTTGAAATCCAACCGGTAATCCCAAACTAAATAGTCGCTTAATATGATGCATGGAAACGGCTTTTAACCGTAACGTTGCCGGCGGGTGTTTGCCCGTATATATAATCACATAGATGAGTAATACCGCAGTTTGTGAAATCCCTGTCGCAATCGCGGCACCACTCACACCCCAACCAAACTGTAATATGAAGAGCGGATCTAAAATCATGTTTAAAACTAGTCCACTCCCTGTAACATAAAATGTCTTAATGGTCTTTCCTAATCCATCATAAACACCGTTAAAAGCATTAACCAAAAAGTATGCCGTTCCAAAAAATGCGATGATGCGCATATAGCGCACCCCTTCTTCGACAACAACCGCATTCTCAATGTTAAAAATTCCAAAAAATTGGCCACCCAAGAAAATGCCATAAAAACTGTAGAGCAACGCCAAAAACATCATGAGAATAACACCGTTACTCGCAATGACATCAACCGCGTGTTTATCGTTACGGCCCGCAGCTTGCGAAACCATAATGCTTGTTCCAATTTTCGCAATTGCAATCAAACCAAAGCCAAACCACGGGAAAAACCCTGCAGTCCCAATCGCCGCAACTGTTTCAGTAGGATCTTGTCCAATCATAGCCACACGCGATACCCAAAACATGTCCGTTAAATTGTATGCCATTTGAACGATACTTGTTAAAAGCATCGGCACTGCAACGATAAGCAATTTCTTTAATATATTGCCGCTTGTAAGGTCAATCTTAACCTTCATCGGCTTTCGATGTCGTCTACTACCCACGCCTCATGCCTCGCTTCTCTCAGTTTCCCGCATTATTATACCACCGTTCTAAAGAAAACGCACGCAGCAAAGAAAAAACACGTACATGCTAACGTGTTTTTACGTATCGGGAAGGTCACGGTCTTGTGATTCTGCGACCGCGCTCGGTGTTTTATCTCTAAAACGACTGTATTGCTTTTTGAATATAAGTTTGAATCCTTTAGGGTTAATGGCCCCCGAGCGGTTTTTTGCGACCATAATATCGACTTCGTCTGTAAGGCTTTGATTTTCTTGTTTATAGTAATCTTCACGGAACAAAAACAAAATAACATCCGCATCTTGTTCAATCGATCCAGACTCTCTTAAGTCGGCTAAAATAGGACGTTTATCATTACGATTTTCGACATTTCTAGAAAGCTGACTAAGCGCAATGACAGGCACTTTCAACTCGCGCGCCATCTCTTTCAATGTTCTTGAAATCTCTGAAACTTCTTGAACACGATTGTGTTGACGTTGTTCAGAACCAGACAACAGCTGCAAATAATCAATTACAACCAAATCTAAGTTCCCCTCTTGTGCAAGTTTACGGCATTTTTGCCTTAAGTCAGTCACTTTGACGGTACCCGAATCATCAAACAAAATATCGAGATGTCTTAACTGGTCGTTGGCCAATGAGATTTGTTGCCATTCTGTCGGTTCTAAGTTCCCAGTTCTTAAATGTGAGCTTTTTACATTGGCTTCACTTGAAATCATTCTGCCAACCAGTTGATCTACCCCCATCTCAAGAGAGAAAAACGCAACAGTTGATTTATTGAGTCGTGCGACATTGGTCGCAATGTTCAACGCAAACGCACTTTTCCCCATCGATGGTCTCGCAGCGATGATATACAGCTCACTCGGTTGCAACCCGTAGGTATAAAAGTTTAACTCTTCAAACCCTGTGTCTAACCCAAGGAGTGTGCCTTGCGTATTTTTTGCTGTTTCAGTCTTTTCGATAACTTCTTTGGCAGCGTCTTTTAAGGTCACAAACTGCGATGTTCGACGGGCCGATGCAACGTTAAAAACTTTGCGTTCAGACTCGTCAATATAGTCCGTCATATTCGCTGCTTGAAAACCTTGTTCCGCAATTTCTTTCGCCGCGTCAATCATTCTTCTTACGACCGCTTTATCCTTTACGATATCAATGTAATGTTCGAGGTTAACCACTGATGGCGTCGTATCAGATAGTGCCAAAATATAATCTGTACCACCGACATCTGCCAATAGATTTTGCGTCTCTAAGCGGTTAATTAATGTCGTATAGTCGATGTCTACAGATTCTTTGTAAAGTTCTTGAATGGCTTTATAAATCGTTTTATGACTGCGCGTATAAAAATCCTCGGTATCTAACCGGTCCAATATTGTTTTGATGGTATCTTGGTCAATAAACACAGACCCCAGTACATTTTGTTCGGCTTCATTGCTGTGAGGCGGCACTCGTGTATCCATATTACGCCTCCAAAACAAGCAACTCAAACGTTGCTGTTACATCTTTATGAAGGCGGACGTCAATTGTGTGCGCACCAAGTTGTGCAATCGGCTCTTCAAGTAGTATTTTCCGCTTATCTAAATCAATATCATGTTGTTCTTTCAACGCTTCCGCAATATGCTTAGCTGTAACCTTGCCATAAAATTTTCCGTTGTCACCAACTTTAACATATAGCTTTACCGCACGGTAATCAAGCCGCTCTTTAAGCTGTTTCATGTCTTCAAGGTGTTTTTGTTCAGCTTCAGCAGCTTTTTCTTTTTCTGCTTCAATCGCTTGTAAGTTTTCCGATGTCGCTTCAATGGCTTGTTGGCTCGTTAACAAATAATTGCCATAGCCTGGTGCGACGTCAATAACATCACCTTTTTTGCCTTTGTTTTTTAAATCCTTCTTCAAGATTACTTTCATCGGCTTTTCCTCCTTCACCTTTGTATCTAAAAAATCAATCAATTGTTGTTTAACATCATCCAAAGCGTCGTTGTCAATTTGTGCTCCGGCATTGTTTAAATGGCCACCACCGCCAAAATGCTCCATAATAACTTGGACATTAAAGCCTTCTAAACTACGCGCGCTAATGCCCGTCTCATCACTTGAAATTTTTCCAAGGGCAAAGGCAGCAACCGTATTATCAATATCAAGTAAATCATCCGCTATCTGCGCAAGCATTGTACGATCGGGATTGTATTTATCAGGAACCACAATAATTGAAAACCGCTTATTATAAACTTCTGCCATACTCAATAACTCAGCTTGTATTTGAATATCTTTTAAACTTTTTCGCAATAGATTTTTAACTTTATAGGTGTCAGCACCATATTTTTTTAAGATTGCAGCCGCTTCAAGCGTACGGCTGCCCGTTCTTACCATAAAGTTGTTCGTATCAACCACAATCCCGCTATACATAATGGTCGCTTCAAATGGCGTAATCTCAACATCAACTTTAAACACATTAAGCATATCCACAATCAGTTCAGTGGTTGAAGAGGCATACGGTTCAATATAACGCATATCAGCGTCTTGCACTGCATCAGGTAACTGTCGATGGTGATCGATAATCGCTTTAACTGGCGTTTTCTTCAATAATTTTTCACTGACAGCTTGTCCAACTGAGTGATGATCAACCATTATGAGCAACGTAGATGCATCGATGGTAGACAGTACCGTTTCTAAAGATACAAAATCTTCAAACAGTGACACATACTCATATTCCATCGATTTAAATATTTTCATCACAGACTTGGATAGTTCGTCTTCGTCAATAACAATAGCACCTTTTTTATCAAGCGCTTTAACCATCTTTAATACACCAATGGCCGCCCCAAGGGCATCAGGGTCAGGGTGCTTATGCGGCATGATGATGACCGATTCAGCTGCAGAGATAAATCCTGCTAGTTTTTCTGCGTTAATGCGACTTGAAATACGTGTTCGTTTTTCACGGGCATTCACATTAGCACCAAAATATCGTGGTGTTTCACCTTGAATATTGACCACGATTTGATCGCCACCGCGTGATAATGCTAAGTTAAGCGCATCTTCTGCAGATTCACCAAGTTGCTTAAGTTGCATGTTCGCACATGCAAACCCACCAGACAACGTAATCGCAAGGTCTTCATCATTTGACACAGCTTTAATGTCATCACTAACCGAAAACCCATTATCCATCGCTTTTTCTAAATCAACGCGATGCATAAATACGACAATCGATGATGCGCTAGCAGGTACGAAGTGATACCCACCGCGATCGGCCCATGCTTCAAGCGCCCCAAAAAGTTTTCCTTCCACAACGTTTTTTTCTTTCACATCAAGCACTTGAATGGCATCTTCAAAGTTATCTAGATGTAAAATTCCGATACAATCGGTTTTTGCATAATATTTATCTTTTAAGGTTTCGCGTTCTTCAACTGGGGTAATATACAGCATTTTTTGTAAAGCATCATAAATAATATCACACCGGGTTTCAAGAATTTTAATCATAAAGCGCTCTTCACCAGCTTCAAGATAAGGTTTTAACTCTGGGTAAACCGTTGTGATACGACGCGATTCAAGCACATTTTCAAACACATCTTTTGCTTGATCATTTGCGTAGATGACAACGTCTTTGTCATTGAGCATTACAACCCCAACAGGAAGATCTGCAAGCACTTTATCGCCCGCATCTGATTTTAATCGTAAATCCGTTCGCTTTTCTGAAATAAGTTGCTCAAGCCGATAAATCTTGCTTTTTTGTTTGCGCACGTGTCGCATGATAAAAAAGACACCCAGCCCTAATACGATGAGTGCAGACACACTAAAGACTGCCACAAACAAGAGATTATTGGCAACAGATAGCGGTAGTAAAAAGATTACGTCTAGTTTCAAAAGCGACACCTCATTATCGAATATTGCGTATCATATTATATCATAGCCGACACCGGATAAAAAGCTTAACCCGCATTGGTTGTTCTCTTTTTGATATGTTGACAAACATTGATTGACACGCTACAATACCTTGTATTGCGCAGTTCGAAACCATCCTGCGTTATCAAAACTAGGAGGCTTTTTTATGTCCAATGAATTATTATGGTTTATATTTGCTTTGGTAAACTTTGCCGGTATCATGCTTTCTTACAAGTTCTTCGGCAAGTTTGGATTGCTTGCATGGGTGGCAATGGGCACCGTTGTCGCCAACATTCAAGTGATGAAATTTGTGGAGCTCTTTGGCTTCACCGCAACACTCGGTAACATCATGTTTGGAACGCTCTTTTTAGCCACCGATACCTTAAACGAAAAATACGGTTTAAAAGAAGCAAAGCGTGCGGTTTTAATCGGATTCTTTACGCTGTTTGCCATGGTTATTATTATGCAAATGGCACTGTGGTTTGAACCTGCTGGCGCAGATACAGCACACGGTGCTTTAGAAAGTTTGTTTGGAATTGGGTTTGGTGATGTCAACTTAATGCGTGTTGCAGCGGCGAGTCTGGTCGCCTATCTAATTAGTCAACTGCTCGATGTCCATTTATTTCAAAGAATTCGTAAACGGTTCTCAAGTGCAAAAACACTATACATCCGAAATCTCGGTTCAACAATGATTAGCCAACTTATTGATTCACTTATCTTCGCACCGATTGCATTCATCGGTGTTGTAAGCGGTGGTGAACTGTTCGATATTATCTTCACAACCTACGTCATTAAACTCATGGTTGCAGCATTAGACACGCCATTCATTTATCTCATGAAGTGGGTCAAGCCCATCTACGATTAATCAAAAGCCTTCACCACGAACGCGGTGAAGGCTTATTTTTTTACTCTTTTACGTAAGGCAATAATGCCATGAAACGGGCGCGTTTAATCGCTACACTGAGTTGTTTTTGATACCCAGCTTTCGTTCCTGTTACACGCTTTGGTAAAATCTTTCCACGGTCAGAAATAAACCGTTTCAACAATTCTGCATCTTTATAATCAATGGTTTTAATTTTGTTTTCAGTAAAGTAGCATACTTTTTTACGACGTTTACGGAAATTACCTCTTCTAGCCATTGTGAGACCTCCTTTTTAAAATGGCAAGTCGTCTTCTGTGACGACATCTGGTATTGCATCTTTATCATTTGTCGCATCTTCTTCATCATGGTTTGATTCATGGCGATTGTTTGGTGTTTCTTCGTAACGATTCGAACGACTTCTATCTTCGTAATTAGACGCTGAACGATCGTCATAACGACTCTCACGACGCGGTTCATCATTATAGCGCGATGTGTTTTGCGCCATATCTCGACTTTCAAGGAATTGCACGGATTCGCATACAATTTCCACGATAGAACGTCGGTTCCCATCACGGTCTTCATAATTACGAGATTGAACGCGACCTTCAACCCCAACCAAACTTCCTTTGGAAAGGAAACGTTCAACGTTTTCGGCTTGTTTGCGCCACACCACACAGTTTAAAAAATCTGCATCACCATCTTGGCTTTTAAACGGCCGATTGACCGCTAAGCGGAATGTAGCAACCGCAACGTTGTTCGTTGTATGTCTTAGTTCAGGGTCTTTTGTAAGACGCCCTACAAGCACAACGCGGTTAATCACGATTATCCTCTCCTACTCGTCTTCTTTAACAATTAAATAACGTAACACATCTTCACGGAGTCCGATGACGCGATCAAATTCAGCACGTACTGCTTCAGTCGCAGCAACGTCCATTACGACATAGTATCCTTTAGATTCTTTGTCGATTTCATACGCCAAGTCACGAACGCCCCACTCATCTGTCTTTTTGATTTCTGATTCGTCAGCATCGAAAAGAGCATTCAGTGATTCAATAAGCGCTTTACGATCTTCTTCTGACAAACTCGGACGGATGATGTACATAATTTCGTAGTTTCGCATGTTTTATTCCTCCTTTTGGTCTGATGGCTGCTTCAAAGCAGCAAGGAAATCCGTGAGCACAAAACTCACGGTAAAGTATTATAGCATAACGAAGTGGCTTTGTAAATAACGAGACCACCTAATCTTCAAGCAATGCTTCTAAATCCTTTTGCATTGCGGGTGTAATGGCGTGCTCGGTTTTATAGGTCCTAAATATAATTGAGCGTTCTGGGTGTGCAAGCGCAAATGCTTCACTATGTTTATAGTTAATGAGTGGGTCTTCAGTCCCGTTCATCATAATCAATCTTTTAAAATGCATACTCTCTGCATGCGTGGCTGGGTTCATTGTCTGAATACGTTTTTCAGCTTGCTCTGCAGCTGTTTCATACTGTTCTCTTTTGGCTTGGGGAAATAGTTCCATGGCTGTGCGGTAAAAATCTGGTGTGCTAATGAGGGCAATCACCGTATCAATCGATTTGCTTAAACGTGATAAGTAATGCGCAACCATGCCACCCATAGAAATGCCTATAATGCTAAAGGTTGGATACTGATGCTGAAATGCTTTTTCATAAAGCGCTTTTATATCATGCGCTGTTGTTTGGATAACCTCAGGAACTTCTAACGCAGCTAAGTCTTCATCTTTGGGCTGAAAAGGAGACGCACCGCGACTCCCGTGTTTATATGCATCAATCGCAACCACACGATAGCCTAAACGGGTCAACATAACCCCAAGCATATGCATTGGGTTTTCTTTGTTGGAATGGATGCCATGCTGCAAAAAGATAAGTTTCGTTGTGCCTTCACGATTATATTCAAGTGTTTCAAGTCCGGCACGTTTTTTAGTCTCAACAATCGTCTTCATGCATCAATGCCCTCAATATTAAGAATAAGCCATATGATGTAGCTTTTTGACGCACCGCGTTACGATCGCCAGAAAAGACTTTGTGGTACGTATGCGTTTTGCCTTCGTGATGCAAGCCAAAATACACCGTTCCAACTGGTTTATCAGGTGTTCCGCCTGTTGGACCGGCAATGCCTGAAACACTCATTGTAATCGATGCGCGTGTGCGCTGCGCAAGTTGATAAGCTAGTTCATAAACACATTGGTCACTTACTGCGCCAAAGCGTTCCATAATAACTTGGTTAACGCCAAGCTGTTTTATTTTTGATGCATTGGAATATAAAACATGAGATTCAGAGAAAACGTGTGATGCATCGGGAACATTGATTAAGCGTGATGTAAGCATGCCTCCTGTACACGATTCCACAAAACTGATGGTTTTCTCCTGATGTAACAATGTATTGACGACACGTGATTCAAGCGTTTGGTCGTGCGGTCCGACAATATACTCGCGATACCGTTTATTAAAGTCATCAAGCGCTTTTTCCATCAATGTTTGATTCTTTGAAACGAATAAAACGCGGATTTCACCTATGTCCGCATACGGTGCAATATCAACACCAGGATGTTTGCGATACACATCACGCAAGGTCACCTCAAGGTCAGATTCACCAATACCAACCAATCGATACCCCGCTTCATAACGTTTTTCTCGGTGCAACGTTTTGAGGTGTTCTAAAGCCTCTTTAAACATCGGTTCAAGTTCCGCTGGGGGCCCTGGCAATAATAAAACATGTCGATTTTCTACAGTAAAAAGCGCACCTGGTGCTGTGCCAACTGGGTTGTCAATAATCGTTGCTCCTTGTGGAAAGTATGCTTGTTTGAGATTTGTTTCACTCATTGTGCGCTTCGCACGCGCAAAATAATTTTGAATTCTGGTGAGCGATGCGTGGTCTTTTACCAACTCTAAACGAAAATGTTCAGCAACCGCCTCTTTTGTGACATCGTCTTCAGTTGGACCAAGCCCACCACTTAAGATAATTAATTCTGTATCCACCGTTTCTAACGCTTGTTTAATGTCTGGTTTATGATCGCCGACAATATGCGCTTTGTGGATGGTGATGTCTTTTGACATCAACCCTTCAGCGAGTGTTTCTAAATGCCGATTATGCGTTTGACCACTTAATAACTCAGCACCAACGTTAATGACTGTAGCACGCATAGCAAATCCTCCTCATCGTTATGACCCAGTAATCAGTTCAACAAAAACCGGTATAAGCGTCACCAATACTATAATTAAGGCTAATACAAGCGCCGTTAGAACAAGTTTATAATTATGACGGGTGTAATACGCTTCACGGTCTTCAATCTTTGCAACTTTTGTATGTAAAAACGCAATGAAATAAAACAAAAACACAAAAATAAATACCAAAACAATATACAGTGCTGCGGCAATTAAAAACGCGCTAAACAACGCCGCAAGAACATTATCGCCTGCATAAGGATTAAAACCAATGAGATGCATAATCACCAACAATGCAATGATTGCAGCAACAATCTTATAATGCTCAAACAAACCACCCTTTTGTGCTGATAACATTTTCGCTGGAATAATGCGAGCGGTCTTTGCAAAACGGATAAAAATGCCGATAAAAAACGTGATAAAAAACAACACAAGTGTTGTTGAAACATACTCAATAATATACATCGTTAAATAGCCTCCAAGCATCTAAACATTAAAACGGAACAAGACAACGTCACCATCTTGCATGACATACCCTTTGCCTTCAGAACGCATTTTGCCAAGTTCTTTAGCCTTGGCGAGTGAACCAATGGTTTTAAGGGTTTCAACATCAACCACTTCGGCGCGAATAAACCCCCGCTCAAAATCCGTATGGATTTTCCCAGCACACTCGGGTGCCGTCATTCCTTCTATAAAGGTCCATGCTTTTAATTCATCCGATTCTGTAGTAAAAAAGGTCCTCAGTCCTAATAATGCATAGGTGGCTTGAATCAATCGTTCGCGACCTGTTTTTTCAATGTCGTACATGGCCAACGCTTCCGCTTGATCTTCATCGTCAAGTTCTATAAACTCCGCTTCAAGTTTTGCACTTAATGCAAGCACTTTTGCGCCTTGTCTTTTTGCGTACGTTTCAAGTTGCTTGCAGTGAATACAATCAGCGCCTTCTGGCAACATTGATTCATCAACATTGGCAATATACAATACCGGTTTATCCGTAATTAAGCCATAAGGTTTAAGCAACGCTTTTTCAAACGCTGTTAGTGAAATCGTCCGAACTGGTCTTCCTTCTTTCAATGCTTCTCTTACAGTGGTTAAAACATCATATTCTTTTGTCACGGTTTTATCAACTTTAAGCCGTGCCTTTTTCTCAATCTTTGGTAAACGATTTTCAATCACTTCAAGGTCAGCTAACATTAACTCGCTTTCGATAATCTCGACATCCCGAACAACATTAACATCGCCTTCAACATGACTCACATTGGAATCATTAAAACAACGCACAACATGAATAAGCGCATCAACATCACGAATCGCTGCTAAAAAGCGGTTGCCTAACCCTTCGCCTTTATGCGCATCTTTTACAAGACCCGCAATATCAGTGAACTCATACGTTGTTGGGACAGTCTTTTTAGGGTTCACAATGTTTTCTAACGTGTGTAACCGTTCATCAGGTACAACAACTGTGCCAACGTTGGCTTCCACTGTGGTAAATGGGTAATTTGCCGCAAGGGCTTCTGTAGCACATAAAGCATTAAAAAGTGTTGATTTGCCGACGTTTGGCAAACCGATAATTCCTGCAGTTAACGGCATGCTTGCCTCCTTATCATAACACCAAGATTAATCATCCGGATGTCTATTTAACGTAGTTGGTTCAGACTCCATAGTCTCACCATCACGAACGTACTGTATGATAACAGAATCGCCAACACGAGAATTTAGGATGGCTTCGCGCAAATCATTGAAGTTAAATATATCAATGAAGTCATCGTCGCTCTCGTGCTTGTAGCCAATTATGGTATCGCCATCTTGTAAACCAGCTGCTTCAGCAGCCCCTCCTGGCAACACTTCAACACAAGCCCCAAATGGCTCACCACATAAATTTACAAAGACATTCGACGATACACCTAAAAATGGTCGAATAACTTCACCGAATGCTTCTAAATCATTGACAACACGTTGTACGGTATTTGAAGGAATGGCAAACCCAATGTTTGTGGCAACCGAATCGATAATTTTCATATGGTTGATCCCAATTAAGTTGCCATCAATATCAAAGAGTGCCCCACCACTATTACCAGGGCTTAAGGCAGCATCGTGCTGCAATACTGTCGCATTGAAACTCCCCGACTCTAAAAACCGCGCTGTGCCTGATAAAATACCTATCGTTGCGGTACCGTAATATTCAAACCCAAGTGGGTTTCCAACCGCAAAAACAAACTGACCAACCCTTAAATCATAACTATCCGCAAAATCAACAGTAGGAAAGTGTTGATTAGACGTGAATCTAAGCACCGCAAGATCAGTAACCGGGTCTGTCCCTAAAAAGGTAATCGCACTATCTTCAATGGTATTCAAAATACCGTAGCGCTCATACACAATTTCTAACTCCGTAAAGTTTTCAATAACGTGATCGTTGGTGACCACATAATACGTATTGCCTTCACTTTTATAAATGACACCCGAGCCTGTACCCATAGTAAAGGCTTGATAGTTACGAATACCAACCACACTGTGACCGCGAGCTTCTAACATGTGAGTTAAGGCTTCTTCGAAGCCGCCTAGATCAAACGTTGATTGGTAGCGGTCTTCAGGCATCATATCCACAATAAGATCTTTAATTTCATCGCGTGTTAAGTCCGTTGGAACATGATTCGCCACAATCGTAATAATTTCTTCTTCTGTTAAGGTCGTAGGAATAAGGGTTTCAATCATTTCCACAAGTGCTTCTTCACTTAAATAATCTTCGCGTTCATCAAGAATTTCTTCAATCATTTCTCGCATCCGCTCTTCTTCAGTTGGTGCATTGTTTGTATATCGCAGTTCATCACAACCACTGAGGATAAACATGGTAGCGATACTGAGTAATACCAACAAGGTCTTTTTCATGGGTGTGCCTCCTTGTTAAATTCTAAATAATTTTTCTGCATTACGTTTGGATATATTCGCAATGGCATCTATGGTTTGGTCACGCAACGAAGCAATCGCTTCGGCAATAAGTGGTAAATATGACGGCTCATTTTGTTTGCCTCGATAAGGATGCGGCGCTAAATAGGGTGCATCTGTCTCTATTAATAGTCGTGATTCAGGCACGACTTTAGCAACCTCTTTAGGCACTTTGGCATTCTTAAACGTAACCGGTCCACCAAGGGAAATATGTAAGCCGAGGCCCACAAAATCCTTTACCATTTCTGCACTGCCGCTATAACAGTGCATTACCCCTTTTAATGGGGCATGTTTCTTTAATACATCATACGTTTTTTGTGCTGAATCACGCATGTGAACAATAATGGGAAGATCATAGGACTTAGCCAGTAAAATTTGTTGTTCAAAAACATGGATTTGTTCATTAATGTGATCTTTATCCCAGTAAAAATCAAGCCCGCATTCTCCAACTGCAACAACCTCTTTACGCGCCAAAAAGCGCTTCAAAACGTCAAAATCATTGTCAGTAATCGCGGATGCTTCAGTTGGATGAAAGCCCGCAGATGCGTATAATCCTTCATGCTGCATCGCAATTTTTAAGGCGTTTTCATTCGTTTTATGATCAAAGCCAACCACTATCATTTTTTGCACGTTTTTTTTTCGTGCGTTCTCAATATAGCGTTCTAAATTTCGTTCAAACTTAGGGTTATTCAAGTGGACGTGCGTGTCGATAAACATGTGACCATCTCCTTACGCCCATTATACTTGTTTTACATTAAATTGCATAGGGTCATACAAGAAAACCCCATAAAATACATAATTATTTATAGGCTTTTTTATAATATGTTCTAAATTTCCAAGAGAATTGTTGATTTTTTGTTCCCCATGTTATAATACAACATAATAGAAGTACATACAATAAATGGCACAATTTACGGTTTTTAGAATTTTTTAAGTAAAAATAATTTGCATCATATTAAAAAACTTATAGAGAAGGATGTGTGTATCTATGGCACAGCAACCCCCTACACAAGAACAAGGAAATTTTGGTTTTGCAGTACTCGGATTTTGTATTCCG
>PWME01000039.1 GCA_003559235.1 Mollicutes bacterium
GATGTAACCGATGAGCAGCTTTTCGGTATACTGCTTCAGTATCCCGACGGTAACGGAGCCATTCGGAATATCCGGCCGTTAATTGAATCGGCTGTGGAGCAGCAAATAGGTGTCGCTGTGGCCGCAGATCTGCTTTCATTGGCACTTATTACTCCTCCCGGCGAGATGGGTGCGGATGTGGTCGTCGGAAGCACGCAGCGTTTTGGCGTACCGCTGGGTTATGGCGGACCCCATGCCGCTTATTTTGCCACAAAAGATACTTTTAAACGTCAGGTTCCGGGTCGTATTATCGGGGTTACCCGTGACAGGGAAGGGAATAATGCTTACAGAATGGCACTTCAGACCCGGGAACAGCACATCCGGCGAGAAAAAGCCACATCCAACATATGTACTTCCCAGGTACTTCTTGCAGTGATGGCGGGCGCCTATGGTGTGTATCACGGACCGGCCGGGATACGCCATATTGCAAACCGGATTCATGCTTTAACACGATTGACCGAGCTCGGACTCGAGCAGCTCGGATACCGGCAGGACAACAGTCTTTATTTTGATACGCTGAAAATATTTGTGGAAAACAACGAACTGCAGGAGACCATCCGTAAAAAGGCCGAAGAACGCAGAATCAATTTCCGCTATTTTGATGAACCCTGGATCGGCATTTCGCTCGATCAGGCCAAGGCGCCTGGCGATGTCGCTGAAATCATTGCGATTTTTGCCGAAGTACGGAACAAACCGGTTCCGGATCTCGATGCGATCCAGAAAAACCTGTCCGTTGAATATCCCGATGACGTAGCACGCACCTCGGAGTATTTGACCCACCCGGTATTTAACAGCTATCACAGCGAACACGAAATGCTTCGCTATCTGAAGCGGCTGGAAAACCGGGATATTTCGCTGACGCATTCGATGATTTCCCTGGGATCATGCACTATGAAATTGAACGCCACCACCGAAATGCTGCCGATCAGCTGGCCGGAATTCGCCGATATACACC
Source organism: Mollicutes bacterium (assembly GCA_003559235.1). Taxonomy (GTDB): domain Bacteria; phylum Bacillota_I; class Bacilli_A; order Izemoplasmatales; family Izemoplasmataceae; genus PWME01. Next base: position 995 of record PWME01000039.1, read on the forward strand.
CCTTTGCTCCCGAGAACCAGACCGAAGGATACCGGCAGGTCATTGAGGAGCTTTCGGACTGGCTGTGCGAAATTACGGGATATGACAGCATGTCCATGCAGCCAAACTCCGGAGCCCAGGGTGAGTTTTCGGGTCTCATGACCATTCGATCCTGGCATGCCTCGCGGGGAGAAGGACATCGTGATGTCACCATCGTGCCCTCCTCGGCACACGGCACCAATCCGGCCAGTGCCGTTATGGCCGGAATGCAGGTGGTAATCACCAAATGTGATGAGAGAGGCAATATCGATCTGGATGATCTGCGCGAGAAAGTCGAAAAACACAAGGACAGGCTTGCTGCGCTGATGGTTACCTATCCATCCACTCACGGGGTCTTTGAAGAAGATATCATGGAAATCTGTGCCTTGATCCATGAATACGGTGGACAGGTTTACATGGATGGTGCGAATATGAATGCACAGGTCGGCATTACCACGCCGGCAAAAGTTGGTGCCGATGTTTGCCATTTGAACCTGCATAAAACCTTCTGTATTCCTCATGGAGGCGGCGGACCGGGGGTCGGGCCCATCGGTGTGGTATCCCATCTGACTCCGCATCTACCGGGGCATTTCCGGTTTTCAGAAAGCGCTAATGCCGTTGCAGCGGCACCATTCGGCAGCCCGGGTATTCTGCCCATCTCCTATGCGTATATCCGCATGATGGGTGCAAAAGGATTAACACATGCCACCCGCCTGGCTATCCTCAATGCCAACTATATCAAAGAGCGGCTTAAAGATTATTACAAACCGCTATATGTCGGGAAAAACGGACGGGTCGGACATGAGATGATCGTGGAACTCCGTGACTTCAAACAAACCACCGGGATCGATGCCATTGATGTGGCCAAGCGTCTGGTGGATTTTGGATTTCATGCCCCTACCGTCTCATTTCCAGTTCCCGGTACTATGATGATTGAACCAACGGAAAGTGAAAATAAAGAAGAACTGGACCGGTTTTGCGAGGCGATGATCACCATTCGAAAAGAGATTGATGACATAGAGCAGGGCCGGATCGACAAACAGGCCAATCCGTTGAAAATGGCTCCGCATACCGCACAAATGGCCACGGCAGATGACTGGAAATATCCTTACAGCCGAAAAGAAGCTGTTTATCCGCTGGAGTGGGTTTCCATCAGCAAGTTTTGGCCCTATGTGGGCCGTGTTGATGACGTATACGGTGATCGCAATCTGATGTGCAGTTGTCCGGATCCCGAGGAATATGAAACAACAGACACCGGTATTTGAAGACTATCATTGAAATGACAGTGGGAGGTTGGTATATTTATGCTGATAATTATTTAGGTATTTGATGTCATATATCGGACCTGTTTCAGCTGATCGAGGTGCCGTATTCGGCAATCCGGTACTGGGCAATGTACTGTCTGTACCGGAATGCCGGCAAACCCCGCGATATTCTGTTGCCGGGGACTTCATCAAAAAGGTATTGAACAGAGCAGGCTTGAAAAGATGACTAAAAAGAATAAAATTCTTGAGTATTGGCGAAAAATTTATCCCGATAAATTTTCTGAAGAGAGAAAAATATTTTCAAATGTAAAAAGAGGAGATAAAATATACATCGGTACAGCTTGTGGAGAACCTCAATATCTGGTCAATGCTTTGGTAAAGTATGTCGAAAAGTACCCCAAAGCCGTAGCCGATGCCGAGTTGATGCAGGTATGGACGCTTGGTGTTGCTCCCTGGAAAGAACAAAAATTTGATTACAACTTCAGGCACAATTCCTTTTTTATCGGGGATAATACCAGGGAAAAAGTGAATACCGGTTTCGCCGATTACACACCGATTTTTCTTTCAAGGATTCCTCCGCTTCTGAAGAACAGGGATATCCGGATTGACGTGGCGTTGATACAAACATCCATGCCGGATAAAAACGGATATATGAGTCTCGGGATAAGTGTAGATATAACCAAAGCGGCCATAGAATCTGCAGGAGTCACAATAGTCCAGGTCAATCCCCGAATGCCCCGGGTACATGGGGATACGTTTATCCATATCACGGATATTGACTATGTGGTTCACAAACAGGAGGAACTTATTGAATTTACCTCACGGGTGTCCGATAAAATTTCACAGAGAATCGGGAAATATGTTGCAAGAATTATTGAAGACGGTGATACGATTCAACTTGGTTACGGAAGTATGCCAAATGCCATTATGGCCAATATTACCGATAAAAAACATCTTGGCATTCATACCGAGTTGCTTACCGACTCGATGGTTAGTCTTATCGATCGTGGTGTAATAGACAACACAAAGAAAAGCATTGATCGCGGGAAAAGTATCGCTGCATTTTGTATGGGCTCACGGAAAACCTACGATTACATACACGATAACCCGGGTATCGAGTTCAAAGAAGTCAGCTACACCAACAATCCGCTGGTTATTGCCCAAATAGAGAATATGACCGCCATAAATGCCGCCCTTCAGGTGGATCTGACTGGGCAGTCGACCTCGGAATCCATAGGAAGTATGTTTTACAGCGGTATCGGTGGCCATACCGACTTCATGAGAGGGGCCAATCTTTCGCCGAACGGAAAAACCATTCTGATTCTTGAGTCGACGGCAAAAGACGGAAAGGTCTCACGGATCGTCCCGTTTCTTGACAGCGGTGCGGGCGTTACCCTTAACAGAGGGGATATCAACTATATTGTCACAGAATATGGCTATGCCTATCTTCACGGAAGAAATATTCGTGAAAGGGCTATGGATATTATCTCCATAGCACACCCCCGGTTCAGAGCCGAATTGATACAAAAAGCCAAGCAGCTCAATCTGATATATCAGGATCAGGCCTATATTCCCGGTAAAAGAGGGGAATATCCCGAACATCTTGAAACACATCGGGAGAGTGCAACCGGGGAAATTATTCATTTCAGGCCGGTTCGGATCAATGATGAACCGCTTCTGAAGGATTTTTTCTACTCGCTGTCCGACAAAAGTTTTCAGCGAAGATTCATGTCAACCAGAATGGATATGCCGCATTCCCGCAGACAGGATTTTGTGGTTATTGATTACACAAAAGAATTGA
>PWME01000231.1 GCA_003559235.1 Mollicutes bacterium
CAATCCCGCAAAAACTGTTCAACAGCTGCGCTTTTTCCGGAGGGAGGCATTTGATATCGTCTGCGACTTCACGGGCAACTTTGCCGGATTGAACATGTGGCTGGCCAAGCGGGCCGGCATCCCCAGGCGCATTGCCCTCGATCGGCGCTCATCCCACGCATTCCGGCAGTCCAGACACAAGCTTCTCTATATCCGGCTTCAGAACAAGCTGGTATTTCGGCATGCAACCGATATCCTCTCCAATACACAGCATGCCTTGGACGCTTTCTTTCCATACTGGGAAGGTGGCAGGTACGATAGTCGATTTCGAGTAATATCAAATGGTGTTAATGCCAATTTTTTCCAGAATTCAATTACCAGGATTAACGCGAGAGAGAAGCTAGGGATAGGTAATGACGAATTTGTAGTGGGGCATTTGGGAAGATTTGACCCGGCGAAAAATCATGCCACTATGTTGCAGGTCTATCGAAAGATCGTATCAAGAGTGGCAAATGTACGATTTGTTTATTGCGGCTTGGGAACCGATAGTGCAGAATTCATTACATTGGTAAAAAATGAAGGATTGGTGGATCGAACTTTATGCCTGGGTACAAGGGACGATATTCCGCTTGTGCTCAGAGCATTTGATTTATTTTACTTTCCATCTGTTACCGAAGGACAACCCAATGCACTTATTGAGGCTATGATTTCCGGTCTGCCAGTGTTAACCTCTGATATTCCGACGATCAGAGAAGCCGTACCGGAAAAAATGCATTCTTTGCTCATTGATCCGACGGATGTGGAAGCTACGGAACTGGTAATTCTTGCGCTGATCAATGACGAGAAATTACAAGAGAAGCATAGATGCCAACAGTGGGCAACAGATCGCTATGATGCAGAGCGGAATTTCAAGCTGTTTGCGGATGTGTTGTTTGCATAAATCCTATAACTCAATTCATTTAAACTTTCATCAGGTGCACTGCGCTGTGGCTAGTTCCGCGTGATGAATATTTTGAGTGACTATTCTTAATAAAAAAACGAATTCATATGACTATTCTTAAAGAGACACTTAAGAAAATTATCCCCGAAAAGCTTCTGGTTTTCATGCGTAAAATAATTCAAAAATATGTCTTCAAGAGAAGTATGAAGACTTTTATTAAAAATTCAGATATCCATAGAAAACCTGATGATAAAACAATTAAAAACTTGATATTTGGATGGGGAAATCAAGGTTTTAGTGCAAAGATTGGATATCTGAGCGCTTGTATAAATAAAGCACAATCTACTAAGGGTCCGGTATTAGAATGCGGATCGGGACTGTCAACGATACTGCTTGGAATAATTGCTCAAAAGAGAGGATTCAATCATTATGCACTTGAACATCATACTGAATGGGCAAGTAAAGTTCAAAGCGTTTTAAAAGATTATGGCCTGAATTCAGTTCAAATTTTAAATAAACCGCTAAAAAAATACCAAGAATTTGATTGGTATGATGTTCCATTCGAGAGTTTGCCAGACAATTTTTCTTTGGTGATCTGTGATGGTCCACCTGCCCAAATTAAAGGGGGTAGATACGGTCTTTTACCTGTGATGAGCGAATATTTGAACGACGACTGCATCATAATGTTAGATGATGCAAGCCGCAAAGAAGAGGTGGAAATCGCCGATCGATGGAAAAATGAGTATAATTCAGAATATGAAATAATCGGGGACGACCGTCCATATATTGAATTGACTCTTAATAACTGAGTGTAACATTATTACAATTACTATAGTGAGAGTAGTCGTTCTGGATCCATGCCAACTGTTTCGGCGAGCTTAGTCCACGCAGCACTAATTTTTCTTTGTATGAGTGTTTCGGTTTGGGGAAGTTTATAATATCATGTTGTGCGCTGCCCTTATTGTTTTCTAATTAAATCAATTCTGGAAATTAATAATCCTAATTTATCTCTGTTAATTTTGTCTAAACTATAAAAGTCAATATTTGTAGTTATCCGCCCCATACCTTCAAAATGGTCTACCCAAATATCAAAGAATAACTTCTCACTAGAAGATAAACCTGAAGCTAGGCTTTGCTGCATATTTCTCGAAACAATCTTATCATTCTTTCTATCTACTTTCCATTCATTCTCAAACGTCATTAAATTTGACGGGAAAATATAGTCAAATAAGTTCTTAACAGCATTTATCTTTGTAAATTTCTTGTATTTGCTTTCAATTTTAGAAATGAATAATTCAAGAATTGATATTAATCTTAAAATTGACTGATAAAGATAGTCCTGATTAATATCTAATCCATTGTCCTCGGTATGTGCAAATTTACCCGCAGTTTCCTTATATATGGAATTCATCGTTAGATTATTATGCAACAGCAGGTTTCTTCGTGCTTTTATTTCTTGCAAATAAAAAAAGTCGTCTGTTTCAAATAGTTCAAAAACATTTGTGTCTGTAGTTTTTATAAAAAATGATAAATATTCTTTTAAATTTCTATACGATTTATGTGCAATAACTCTCTCAATTACGCTCTCTAATGGCATTCCTTCTATAAGGTCTTCTTTTCTAACACTCTCGTTTTTGATATCAAGCTTTTCAGGTATATTTCGTAACAAAATTCGAAGAGTTTCGGAAAGTGAGTTCTCAAAAGTTGCGACAGCAAGAACAAATAAACCTTCCAGAATAATACTATCCTGATTTTGCATTTTTCTAATACGGATTTTCTCAATCCTATCCAAAGCCTGTTGGATAGGATTTTTTAATTCCGATTTCAAAAGTAATATTGGTTTATTCAAAATCAACTGTTATTCATAAGATTGTGCGCAACTTATTTATATACGCATAAATATTCGCTATATAAACCAATATGGGCATATAGTTGAACATTTGCGTAGTATCTAAAATTGATTTGTTTAGTTTGTTTACTGGTTTGCCCCGCTCTATAACGTTTATGTCAAGCGACGTGGCCATGAAGTAAGCGCGGCATTGTCGGCCCAAAAGTTACCCTGCGTCTGATTGAGCATTTTGTTGGAATGCACTTAACCATCACTGCCCGCAGACATAGTATCCAATGACTCTAACAATCTCGGTCCTGTCTCCATTGTCCACTTGGTAGCTCGTGGATCCAAGCGCTCGGCATGCACTGCAGCATTCAATAGTTGAATCATATCGGAGAGCACGGAAACCTGCTGTTTTGTCAGCATTTCTTTTTTAGCCAATTCTCGCATCAAACGGCCCAAGCCTTGGTTTCGTATGCCAATATCTGCCCGTTCTGCCATATCTCTTAAACGACGCTCCAATTCAATACGAAGCCCAGCCAAGGCAAGGTTAGGGTCGTCATTTGCAATCAGCTGAAACGAGTATTTGGTTTCTGTTTCAACATTAATATCACTGAGGAGTCCTGCATCTTTTGCTCGTAAAGTGGTGTCTTCTAGTTCTTGAAACGTAAACTTCCAGCCACCCGGAAGCTCAACCGATCTCAAAAATGGAGCAAGCCAAGGAATCAAGGCAATAAGGAGAAGCGCCACTCCAATGATATCTACGGTGACCGCAGGCACGAAAATGTGCACAAGTGCCAAAATTGATGCTGCTAGACTGACTGTGATCTTTAGTTTTTTAAGGTGCATCGTTCTCTCTAGCATTCCAACTGGTTAATAATCTGCAGTTATTTCTTAATTGAAGATGGTGTATAAGGAGTTAATATTCAAGTAAAATAAGATGCAAAACAGAGATAGAGTTTCATCCTATTTGATATTTTATTAAAGAGCACATTTTTTTTGCATGGTCATATGATTTACAAGATAAGTGGTTCGGTAAGGTAGGGTAGTTTAACGAAGAATCTAAGTTTTGTTTCAAACTGCCCTCGATGTTGTGCAAACAACTAGCATAGCGCCACTGAAGGTACCGAGTGTTGCGTTTATACGATCTGGACCTGAGTCCGGTCGAGGACGTTTACGGATCGGTGGCCTGGGTGAGATTCATGGCGGTGCTGGCGAAACACGGCGTGCAGTGCGAGTCCGCATCCTCCCAAAACCCATCCACCATAAACCGGGTAAGCGTTGAGATCTGGGGCAGCGTGCGGCC
>PWME01000050.1 GCA_003559235.1 Mollicutes bacterium
CATAATTCCAAAGTAGATCCTTGTTTACAGAGACCAATCAAAGCAAAAATGTGCCTAGCGTCTGTTTCAAAGATTATTTGTGAATAGTAGGAGACGATGTTTTCTCTAGCCAAACAGTAGACTTTCTGGGTGGCGTTTAAGAAACTGATGTTTAAGACCTTCATGCGTTCAATGCCTTTAGGTCTTAGTTTATAGCGTACAGTTTTACTAGATAGGTAGGTACGCTTTAAGAGTTTATCCTCTTCATACGCATCCAAGTACCCGTTCACCATAGAAACAGAAATACTCAGCGCATCGGCAATCGCACGCTGGGTGATCTTCTCGTTTTTATGCACCATGTCAAGGATCATGAACTCCTTGTACAAGGGGGTGGGTTTAAAGAAGGGATTGTCTTTCATAAGGACCTCTTTGTTCGTTTACCGAATGATTTAAGTCCATTGTGCCATATTGCAGAGGGTATTTCAAGAAAACTCGAGCATTTTTGTCCAAACGCTGTAAAGTTACAACACTTCAGATGATGCATTAAAGAAAAAAGGTCCATCGCTGGACCGGTTTTGCGTCATCTCAAGAGGATGCGGTGATTTTTAGTGGTAACCACCTGCTTATCGCGTAGATTCATGTGGCAAGGTGCACGACGAAGTTTGTATGATGTGCTACTTTTTTGTATCATAAATACCCGAAAGAAAAACGCATATCTGTTTATAGGCAAGCATAAACGGTACTGGGTCCATTACCTCTTTTTTTAATGACGCCTTGTTTTTCTAACTCATTCAGCCTTCTTATCAACGAACTTTTGTCAATTTGAATAGCTTGTTCAATGTGTTGTCTAGACGAGTTGGGAAACGCATGCAAATACGCAACAATGCCTTCTTTTTTAGCTAATTTCTCATAATCAAAGTTGGTTGTTGGTAAAACAACTTTAATGTGTGATTGTTTTACTTCAAATGAAGGCTTTATTTTATAACGACTGTAACTATCTAGGATTCTTTTTATACCGGTTCCAAAACGCTCGATGAGTTTTAGTCTAAAGAATACATTGGCGATGTTTGGATTTCTTGACACTGACGTTAACCCTTTGAAATACTGCTCTTTATCCATACCTGAAGGAAGGCCCCCTGGTGAAACAACTTCAATACGATTATCAAACATCGCTATTTGGACACCGGCATTTAACAAATAGTCTCTATGAACAATAGCATTGGTAAGTGTTTCTCTAAAAGCGATGAGCGGAACTTGTTCTTTGCTTATCCTGCGTACTCCATCAATGATTTGATAGGGTGGATATTGGTACTCAAAATAACTCATTACGTTATCGAAATACGCTAATATTGATTGATTTTCATGGCGTTGTCTATCTAAAAATGTATTGGCATCCATTTTAAATCTTGCGATGTCAATGTACGATTGATTAAGTTCTCCATTATCCGCAAGCAACAAGGCAGCATTGTTGTATGCGTTGTCATTATATAAACCAAGTGTTGTTAAGATTGCCTGATTGACTTTTTGGACATTGAGTATCGAGCTCAGCTTATTTTCCAGATAATCAAAGCTCAGTTTCGCCGTATTCACTTTTAGTTGATCATAGGTTAGATTTTTACTGTTCAAAAGTAGCCTGGTTAGGTTGACTCCATCAACAGGCGTGGATGATGTATCATTTCTCATATAAGCTATATTCCTATAGTAGTAAGGTCCGTCTTCTCCTTTATAAACGGTTATCTCTAATATTTCCTTGCCCTCTATTTGAAGGATATTCAAATCAAATAACGGCTTTGGGGTTATGGAAGTGTTGATAATATTCTCAATAACGTTTTTCTCTTCTGAAATCTTAGGTACTCCAACGACATCACCTTTATCATTAATCCCGATATAGATGGTTCCATCGTGGTAATTACTAAACGCAGAAACCGTTTTTAACATAGATTTTGTGTACTTTTCTTTTAACTCTACGTCTTTCGATTCACTAAATTTCACGCTAATCACCTCTGACTCTATAGTATCATCTATCGTTTCATTTTGCAACGTTTATATATTTTCCGTTGCATTTTGAATCGTCAAAATAATCCATCGTTGCATTTTGTTGGCATCCCTTTTCTACGTTGTCCAAGTCTTTAACTTATGGTTTTTTTATCTAGGCTCAGCCTTTCTATACTGAAAATCCTCTCGCTTTCTTTCTCAGATAAACTACCACAACCTTATTGGTTTGCCATCCACAATATGCAATACGATTATATAGTTCACCGGAGTTTTATACGATTTAGGTTTAATGTGCTTGGTTTTACATGCACCACGTGAGAATCAAACATTCGCGTATTCTTTCCTTATCGCATACAAAGCAACATCATAGTCGATATCGCCACGTGCATAGAGGGTAATAATCTTGTTGAACTTCTTTGGAAATGGCTTTCCTCCGGTTAAGTTCAACGCTTCTGCCAGTTCTTTCCTCTTTTCATGCATGTTCTTTTTGGGTATTTTAACGTCAAAGGGTAATCCTTTTTTTAGTTTAATTTGGTTTAAGTACAGGTCTATCGCCGTCGACATATTGATGCCTAAGGAATCGAGGATTTGATCGACTTCCGTCTTCGTCTCTTCGTGAACCCTCACATTGATATAAGCGTTTTTACTCATGCTATCACCTCGTGTTAATTGTAACACATTTGTGTTACTTATTTAACATTGTGGAGTGGGTCATATTTTGTTTCCTGTATGAAGATAACAGATCTTTTGATGATGGTACGATGCCTATGCAGCTAATCTATGCATTCCAATAAATACGATTCTGAAGGTGTGGTGAATTACCTTTCACTGAACTGTATTTCACGATATTGCCACCACGCTGAACGCTTCTTGTAAAGCCTCGAGTCTGTTTTACCTGCTTTGTGCTTTATGGCATGTTTATGAGTATGGGTAACTCATTGTCTATGATACGGAAATGTCGTCATTTTCATGCCCAGTCATGTGTTTGTCGTCTATAATTGCCTATAGAATCAATTTGACATTGTCATGTTTTTTTGATTTTTACTTGACATCATGTCAACGCCTTGGTAGCATAATAACCGAAAGGAGGGTGCATCATGTCCGCATCCCAACGCATTGAAGAAACCGTGTCGACGTATCGTCACTCAACCGTGTTTGATGCATCAACCGAATACACCAAACGATTCCAACACACCACCAACGAAGCGAATTACTACAAGGTGCTTGAGCGGCTTGTGAAGCGGGATGTGCTCGGTAAACTCGATAAAGGTGTCTACTATATCCCGAAACGCTCACAATACGGCACACTGCTTCCACGCGATGAGCACATCGTAAAAGCGTTTATGCCCAAACCTACCGACGGTATGGAGATTGGCTATGGCTTGTACCAAAAACACGGATTAACCACACAGGTGGCGAAGCGCCGTGTGTTTTACACGAACCAGCTTAACCAAAACCAAAAGCGTGTCAGCCATATGGTCTTTCATCGCAAAGACATCCGCTTCACCAAACCGGTGAAGCAGCTTGTCGAACTGCTTGAGGTGCTTCAACACTTTTCATTGATTGAAGATCTGAACTATCCATCGTTTATGACATTTGCGCAACGCGTCGCGAAGACTTACAACGACGCCACGTTAGCAACCATCTTAAAAACGATCAACCACAAAAAATCAACGCTTGCCTTCCTCGCCGAGGTGCTGGATGCGTTTGGCATCCCCCACTGTGTACAAGAAAGGTTGTCTACGCTGTCACAGTATCGCATTCCGAAATGGAGGCATCGCGATGATTTTACATCACTCACCTAACGCATTCGGAGACTTAGCCGAACTTACAGTAGAATGGTTAGGCCTTCTCACCGAAGAGGCCTTTTTTATTAGGAGAAGCATACCGCGGTTCATATACATGTCGTTCAACGCCATGACTTAAACAAGAAAAACACATCATAGATTTCGTCTTCTTCCTTTAAGATGAAAGCCTCGATTTGGCATTCCGAATCGTCTTGCATGCGTTCAATGTGTTCTTGATAGACCAGCGTGGATTTGATATCGCTGTGGCG
>PWME01000140.1 GCA_003559235.1 Mollicutes bacterium
AAAGCATCTTGCATCGATGGGAATATCAGTGTGCAGTCACCGGTTTTGACAATCCGAGAATTCTGATTGCGTCTCACATCGTACCATGGAAAGAGGCAACAGACGATGAGCGTTTGGATGTAGAAAACGGCATACTGCTCTCTCCCACATATGACGCACTCTTCGACAAGCACTTAATCACCTTTGACAATAAGGGAAGCATTGTATTGTCCGATGATATTGCCCCAGAAGCATATCAAAAAATTGGGGTCACAGGGACAGAGTCATTAAGAAGGTTGAGCGACCATAATCGGATCTATTTAGATCAACACCAAAAACTGTTTGAGACTGGATAGCAGATTCGTGTTGCAATGGTTTTTGGTGTTGAAATTATTAGCAATCGAATTAATAACCCCCTTTCCCGGGGATGCAATGCCGAACGCCGCCTCGCGGATTGGGCGTGTCACCCTTGTACCGTGGAATGACGTGACAGTGGAAATGCATTATGGTCTGACCGGCAGCCTCACCGCAGTTTATACCGATGTTGAAACCATCAGGTTTTTGCGTGATTACATTTGAAACATCGTTATCGGATTTTCGCATCTTTTCAAATGCACTCTTCTCCACCATCCCTTCAATCAGCTCCTTCGCCTTCCTGATGACCCATGGAAGTTCTGCCTGCTCTGCCTCGCTCAGATCGAAATAATCCCGGCGTTCCAACTTGCTAACGATCAGCAAATGACCCGGACTCACCGGGTATTTGTCCGCTACCACATAAAAGTACTTGTTTTCATAGAGCCGTTTTTCCGGGGGATTACATCATAAACACTCATAAATACTCCATAAATATGTGTCCTGTGAATTGATCAATAGCAACTATCCATTATAAGTCTCAACAACTATCATGTCTGAGCCTCCTGAAATCTTTTATTGTGATCCTGCAGTGCGAGACCGGCCGGGAACAAACCTGACTCCGCCGGTAGCAATATCTCGCTATCAGCCCACCGAAGTGTTTCTTCTGCGTTATTATCCTCAAGACTCAGCCAGTCGGAGAGCTGCAAGCGGTAGTTCGGACGCACGGTAAGCATGTAGTGATCAAACATCCAGTGATGCGTTTTGCAGAGCGCCAACCCATTACGGGGATCATTGTTGTTGGTTGTATTAAGCGGAAGGATGTGGGCGCCATCCACCAGGGTGCGCCCTTCCGGCGTGATGACCTTCCCGCGACACACTGCACAGGTGTAATCATATGCCATGCGTACCTTCATGCTGAAACCACGGTCTCGTACCTGCTGGTTGACCGTTTGATAAACATTCCCTTCGTCCTTGGTGTGATCAATCTCAAACGGAGATTTTAGCAATTCGTCGAGTGATGATGCATAGTCAAATGAGGAGCGCCCGAATTCCCGGATCTCCTGAATATGCGAACCTGTCTCGGAGGAAAAGAACTCACTGATGATCAATCGACGAAGAATTTCTCTGTCGTGTCGATCCGCCATCATGGCAAATAATGTCCGATCGATTTCTGCGTGGGATATCTTATTACGGAGCCGGGCAACCGATGGGGTTCCTTGAATCACTGATACTCCCGACTTGTACCTTAACTTCCAAAACAGGGAACTCTTCATGTAGAAATAAGGATGAGCAATGGTCGTTTGGCGTTCACCCATAACGGTATCCCAATACAATGAAAAAGCATCGATCAATGGTTGGCAAAGAGTGATTTTGTGATTTCTGATCCACCCCTGCTCCACTCCATCTATTACACTTAGCAACAGAAACGGCTTGTGAGGTGCCCTGCGTTTTGTTGCATCAGGCCACCCATGCGTCGTATCTGATCGCATGGAACGAATGGTCTGGATGATGTCAGATTTGTGCATGTTAATTAGAGCAGAATGGTTGGATTACTTATTCTCCTTTCTATTAAGCAGCGGCCGGTATTTCCTGATTAGATATTCCTCCAATTCGAATCTTCCAAAGGATATGGGAAATAATTTTACAGAGCATTTTTCCAGAAACCTATTGACACCAGCATCTTCCGATTCTAATAAATACCTCCTTTTCCCATCCTTTACTTTCAGCTTATATCCCAGAATATTTTCACCAATATGACGCCGAAGTGCTGAAAAATAGGTTTTGCTGCTATGTACCTCCCATCTCTTCAGCAGACTGGATGTTTCTCCGATGTAAATCAGGCCCTCAGATGTATTTTCAACCCAATACAAACCGGCTCCTTCAGGAGCATCTACCTGAAACCAGGATGACGGTTCAATTTGTGTGATCACCTGCTCCGCTTCCTCCAGTAAAACAGATGCATGTTGTTGCACGTCATCCCACAAACCGTCATCCACATCACCGAAAAACCTGTCTCGCTTACCTTTTTGAAACTTATTGAGATTTGCCGGTAGATGAACAATGCCAAATTCCTCCAACTCTTTTCTTCCAATACTCGTAGGAATACAGGAAATCTCGAAATCCGTAATGGTAAGATCTTGTGGGATGGTTGTGAATTTATTCCGGTACTTCCGATAATTTTTGTAGAATGTTGAAGTACGTTCAACAGTCTGTTGTTTTATTCGGCTCCTGAGATCTTTCGATTCGCCTATGTATTTCAAGCTGTCCCGGGATATGAGATAGTTTCCATTTGTCATTGGCACATCGGGCAGATCATCAACAACGGGTACATTATGCAGTTTTTTCAAACCGGATGCCAAAATATTAGAAGATTGAGCCTGAATAAACCGCCACTGCTTTGCCCCTGAAAACGTAACATGGAGTGATGTTTGTCTCCCGGATATTTCATTATCCTTTTTGCCTGTGTGTGAAGAACCATCTTGATCCTCATCATAATTTTGGGATGGATGTGTTTTGCGCATCGTTCCTGGGTTGATAGTATTCACTGCAGAGTTGGGATTGGAACAGGTTGAATCCGATGGTTTTAAGACCGACCGAATTGTGACTACCCGTAAAAAATCATGTTCGTCATAATTATGAATTCCAAAATCCGTGGCATAGAAACCGAGTTTCCTGATTTTTTCCCGAATGCTTTTCTGAGCACTGCTTTCTGCCCGATTTTTTTGCCGGATAAGCCGTATGATCTGGTTTGCCTCCTCTTCAGTAAACACTCTTTTGCCTTTCATTTGATTGAAATCTAAGTTCGTGATCTTACATTTGGTTGTAACACACAAACCTGCCTTTATGTGTAAATTTTCAGGAATCGGGTAAACTCCAATTGTTAATTAGCCTAGTTTATCCTTTGTAGATTTCTTGTTGATGCCATTCCAGAAAAGCAGGTGCCGGTCGGTCAGCTATTGTTGAAGGAAGGTGGTGCAGCTCTTTTCCATGATAGAAATAATAAGCCCTTCCATTTTCATATTCTTCCCGGATTCGTCCGCTCACTTCAATTCTATTCTTATCGGTGATGGTTATGTATCCCTTGTCAAACAAGATATGCATATCAGAGCGGAGCAATAACCCGTTGCTTGTCAAATTTGGCCCAGACAGCGAATAAGGTTTGATGTGCGCCGCCTCCAGTACCGGCAACGTCTTTTCACCGGTGATCCCGCAACGCCTGCTCCAGGCATCCGTCACCATGGCCCGAAAAGCTCCCTGCCCGATACGCGACCTGATTTCAATCTTTTTCCCGAATTGCACTGCCTCATCCTCAAGCACGAGTTCACCGCGTCTATCTGCCACATTATCCAACCGCTCCTCAACAGACTCCCAGATTGCCGCTCCTAAACCCTTCTCTGTGTCATAGGTCTTGCCTTTCACGATGTTTGGACTCCAATCCTTTGGTATCGGAATCCAGTCTTCTCGATCAAAGAAAAACGGCTCTGTCAGAATGGTGCATCCAATGGTCGGATTCACTTCGCCGCTCTGGTTCAGCCTCATAATAGAATGAAAGAATTCATTATAGGTAGCGGCGCCGTTCTTGACCCCAAATGCGTCCCAGACAAGGCTGAGAGGAAGAAAAAGATGCCTGACAAAGAATCCCCCGCCAACAATGAAGTTCAGCGGACTGTGAAGCTTAAAAAGAAATGGAGCA